>JALYKJ010000127.1 GCA_030774845.1 Verrucomicrobiota bacterium | reverse complement strand
TTGCGCAGACTGCCATGCACGAAGCCCATGGCGGTGTCGCTTGCGCGAGCTTGACAAGATTCCTTGAGTTCAAGGGAAGCTCCGGTTTGAGAGCGATGTACGAATGTCGGTGCGGCCGGATACGAGGAGGCTGCGCACCTTCGGGATCCTTCGCGTCGACAAAAGTCATTGTGCACAAGATTGCCCGTGCTTCATCGGTCTTCATGCTGGCGTAAAAGACTGTTTCAATCAGTCTCCTCAGCGTTGGGAAAGGTGGCGCTGAAGCTCTGCGACGAAGGTGCGTGTGAAGAAGTCGCGCTATTTCCGTTGTGGGCGGGATCACATCGAGTCTAACGCTGCCCGAACTTCTGCTCGATCAGCCTATTCAAATGCTCGGCGATGGCCGGTTGATCCAGCCGTTGAATCACTTCGTTTAAGAACCCGGTGACGAGAAGGCGCTGGGCGGTTTTTATCGGAATGCCACGCGAACGGAGATAAAACATTTCGTCTTCGTTGATCTGGCCGGAGGTGGCGCCGTGGGTGCAACGGACGTTGTCGGCAAGAATTTCGAGGCCGGGCATTGAGTTCGCTTCGGAATCGTCGCTCAACAGAAGGTTGCGAACTTTTTGATATGCGTCGGTGAAATGCGCGTGCGGTTCGACCCGGATCAGTCCGCCGAACGTGCAGCGGGCACGATCGTCGAGGGCATTTTTGTAAAGCAGATCGCTCGCAGTATGCGGAGAAATGTGGTCTTGCAACGTGCGGGCGTCGAATTCCTGTTCGTTCGTCGCGACCGCAACCGCTAACAAATCGCTGCGCGCGCCTTCGCCCACAAGTCGGCTTAGACTTTCGAACCGCGAGTATCTGGAACCGAGATTCAGATTCAAACTCATCGCGGACGCGTCGTGATCGACCGTGGTCGTGTTCATTTGCAGAGCGACGACGTTCTCTCCCCAGTTTTGCGCGCAAACGTATGTGACCTTGGCCCCCGGGCCGGCGATCAAGTCGTTTACTCCGCAAGCGAAGCCACTCGCCCGCGGATCACACGAGCGGAAATGCTCTACAACGGTAACCTTGGCCAATTCGTCAGTGATAAGCAGCAGATGCGGAAAGACGGAGACCCCTTCGCCGCGCAGCCAGTGAAAGATCTCGATCGGCTGTTCGATCTCGACCCCGCGCGGAACGAAAAGAAATGTTCCGTTCGAGACCAGTGCTTTGTGCAGCGCCGCGAACTTGGCCGAGCCAAGGACCGCCGGTTGCGACATGAAATATTTTCGGAAAAGATCGGCGTGCTCGGTCATCGCGCGTTCGAGCGGCTGGAAAATTACGCCGCGCTTCTTCAAGTCGTCGGAAACGACGTTGCGCTCGATCAGTTGATCGCCGGCAAAAATCAGGCGTGCCGCGAATTCGTCCAGGCCGCGCGAGTACTTTAAGACATTGGCGCGATCATCATCCGAAAGCGCGCTGCTAAACTTGAATGGCGAGAGATCGAGAAGATCGACATTGGAAAAACGCCAGGGCTGATCTTTGCGGGTCGGCCGCGGGATCGATTCAAATTTTTCCCACGCGGCGGCCTGTTGTTCCCGAAACCAATCGGGCAAATCGCGCGACTCGACCGGACCAGAGAGAATTGCCTTCGAGTTTACTGTTTCGTCATGAGCGATTGAGGACATTGTCGATCTTTTAGACAGAAACGGCGGTTTGGAAACCGCCGCTCCTTGAGTTCGCTAGGCGAGAAAAGTTATCCGACCGAGCCTTCCATCTCGAGCTCGATCAGGCGCTTCAGCTCAACCGAGTATTCCATCGGAAATTGGCGGACGAGATCGTTGACGAATCCGTTCACGCTCAAGCTCATCGCCTGCGCTTTGCTCAAGCCGCGTTGCTGCATATAAAAGATTTGTTCGGCGCTGACCTGGCTGACGCTGGCTTCGTGTTGCACGGAGTTGCCGGTGCCGCGAACGGTGATCGCCGGATAAGTGTCGGTGCGGCTGGTGGAGTTAATGAGCAGTGCGTCGCACTCGGTGTTGTTCTTGCAATGCTTCAAATGCTTCGGGACGTGGACAAGTCCGCGATAGGTGGCGCGACCGGTGCCAATCGAGATCGACTTCGAAATAATGTTCGAAGTCGTTTCGTCGGCGGCGTGGATCATTTTCGCGCCGGTATCCTGGTGCTGGCCGTTGTTGGCGAGCGCGATCGAGAGCACTTCGCCGCGGGCTTTGCGGCCTTTCAAGACCACGCCGGGATATTTCATGGTCAAGCGCGAGCCGATATTGCAGTCGATCCACTTGATCTCGGCGTCTTCGTGCGCGAGTCCGCGTTTCGTCACCAAATTGAAAACGTTGGACGACCAGTTCTGCACGGTGATGTATTGAAGCTTGGCGCCCTTGAGTGCGACGAGTTCAACTACCGCGCTGTGCAACGCAACGGTCTCGAATTTCGGCGCGGTGCAACCTTCCATGTAGGTAACTTCGCTGCCTTCGTCCGCGATGATCAATGTGCGCTCGAATTGGCCGAAGCTTTCCGCGTTGATTCGGAAATAAGCTTGAAGCGGGTGCTTCACTTTCACACCGGGCGGGACATAAATGAACGAGCCGCCGCTGAACACCGCCGCGTTGAGCGCGCTGAATTTGTTGTCGGCGATCGGAATGACTTTGCCGAACCATTTCCGGAAAATCTCTGGATGATGTTTCAGGCCTTCGGTCGAGCCGACGAAAATGACGCCCTGCTCGCCGACCGCTTTCTTGATGTTTGAGTAAACCGCTTCGCTGTCGAACTGGGCTTCAACGCCAGCCAGAAATTTTCGTTCTTGCTCGGGAATGCCGAGCCGCTCGAAAGTGCGCTTGATGTCCTCCGGGACTTCCTCCCAACTGCGCTTCGCCCCGGTGCCGGGTGCGAGGTAGTAACGGATTTTATCGAAATCGATTGCCTCGAGATCTTTGCTCGCCCAGTGCGTAGGCAGCGGTTTTTCGAGAAATGTTTTCAGGCCGCGCAGACGAAATTCGTGGACCCAATCCGGATCTTCTTTGACGTCGGAAATATAATGAATCGTTTTTTCGCTCAGACCCCGGCCCGCGTCGCGGACGTGAACTTCGGGATAAGCGAAATCGCCGATGCCGCGATTGATATCGACGGCTTTGTTTTCAGTTTTCATTGTCGATCTTACCTTGTTAGTACTGGTTCATCCGCTCCCGCGCGCGCCCAATCGTAGCCCCGCTCCTCAAGTTCGAGCGCCAGATCCTTCCCGCCGCTGCGCACGATCCGGCCCTGCACCATCACGTGCACGTGGTCGGGAACGATGTAATTCA
>JALYKJ010000126.1 GCA_030774845.1 Verrucomicrobiota bacterium | reverse complement strand
GCCCCCGCCCGCGACCATGATTTTGCACGTTCTCGGCCGGAAATGGGCTCACCAAAGCCGGAAAATCTTGGAAAGAGATTGCGCAATCTATGATCTAAAACCATAAACTATGTTTCGCTGTCATGAGCTTGAACATTGAAGCGCTTTCGCGCGCGGCGACTGAAGCGCGCGGACTCTGCATGGACGCAGTGCAAGCGTCGCAGTCCGGCCATCTTGGGCTTCCGTTAGGCTGCGCCGAAATGGGCGCCGTTCTTTACGGGTACGCTCTCAAGCACAATCCGGAAAAGCCGCGTTGGATTGGGCGGGATTACTTTGTGCTCTCCGCCGGGCACGGCAGCATGTTTCTTTACGCCTGGCTGCACCTCAGCGGTTACGATTTACCAATGTCGGAGATTAAACGTTTCCGGCAGTTGCATTCAAAAACACCGGGACATCCCGAATTTGGCGACACGCCGGGCGTTGAATGCACCACTGGTCCACTTGGGCAGGGTGTCGGCAATGCGGTCGGGATAGCGGTCGCGATGAAAATGGCGGCGGCGCGGTTTAACACGACCGAACACCGCATTTTCGATCAGCATTGTATTTGTCTGGCGGGAGACGGTTGCATGCAGGAAGGCGTGGCGTCGGAAGCGAGCGCGTTCGCCGGACATTTCGGTCTCGATAATTTGATTCTGATTTACGATTCCAACGCGGTCACGCTCGACGCCCCGGCGAAGATAACGCAGAGCGAAGACACCGCCACGCGATTCAAGGCCTACGGATTCGACGTTCAGGAGATCAACGGCCAGGACATGCAGGCGTTCCTGGACGCCCTCAACAGCGCGAAGGAGAACGATAACGGCAGGCCGAAGTTCATCGTCGCGCATACGTTGATTGGAAAAGGCATCCCGGAAGTGGAGGGGACCTTCAAAGCACACGGCGAGGCCGGCGCGAAATTTGTCGATGCCGCCCGCAAAGGGCTTGGCCTGCCGGACGAACATTATTTCGTTTCCAAGGAGACCTACGATTATTTCGCCGCGCACAAAAAGAAATTGCTCGCGGATTACGAGCAGTGGGAAAAAACTTATAATGATTGGCGGAAGAAAAACGCCGAGCAGGCGAAGCAGCTTCAAGCCGCGATCGACCGAAAGGTAGATGTCGATCTTTTATCGAGAATCCCGGAGTTCCCGAAGGATTCGAAGCTCGCGACGCGCAAAGCCGGTAGCGAGGCGTTGCAACCGATCGCTCAGGCGATGCCTGTTTTAATTAGCGGGAGCGCGGATCTCCACGGGTCGACATTGAATTACATCAAGGACGGCGGCGATTTCACCCGCGAGACCCCGAGCGGTCGCAACATCCATTTCGGCATTCGCGAGCACGGTATGTGCGCGATCCTCAATGGCATTTCCTATCACGGACTTTTTCGCGCCTCAGGAGCGACGTTTCTTGTTTTCACCGATTATTGCCGGGCATCGATCCGACTCGCCGCACTGTCGAAGCTGCCGAACATTTACATTTTCACGCATGACTCGATCGGCGTCGGCGAGGATGGACCGACGCACGAGCCGGTCGAAACGGTGAGTTCGGTTCGGCTGATGCCGCAGATCGATGTTATCCGACCGGCCGATCCGGAAGAAACGGCAGGCGCGTTTGCCGCGGCGATGGAGCGCATCGATGGGCCGACGCTTCTGGCACTCACTCGCCAGGTGGTTCCGATCTTGAACGATGTGGATGTTAAATTGCGTCGCGAAGGTGTGGCGCGCGGCGGTTACATCGCGCAGAAAGAAAAAGAAAAACTCGATCTCATCATTATGTCGTGCGGGAGCGAATTGCAGCACGCTCTCGCCGCAGCGAAGGAGCTCGGCGACGGGGTTCGTGTGGTTTCGATGCCGTGCTTCGAGCGCTTTAATCGCCAATCAGAAGAATATCGTGAGGAAGTTTTACCCAAATCGTGTCGCAAACGCGTCGCGATTGAAGCTGGAGTTACCGAGATTTGGTATCAGTACGTTGGCCTCGACGGCAAAGTCGTCGGGCTGCATCAGTTCGGTTTGAGCGCGCCCGGCGCGGAAGTGATGAAAGAACGCGGCATCGATGCGAAACACGTGGTCGACGCGGCAAAATCATTAAATGACTCGTAAAAGGATCAGGCGCGTGAAGCTCACGATGCTATTCGTGGCTCGAGGGACTGCGCATTGCTGATAAGGCTTTCTTCACAAGAGACCGCCGCGCGCGGCTTTTGATTCTTGCCGCCATCTCTAATGCAGTCCGCCAGCGGAATCTTTTGGGGTATTCGATTTCCGGCAGTTTCACGAACAACCGAGTGCGACTCGGGCTAAGATAAAGCACATCTAGCAGTGCTTTCTTTGGAACAGCGATTTTTGCGTCCCCTGACGAATTCAACTCATAGCCGAAGAAAAAATCGGGATCGATATCGTAATCGACACTAATGTCGAGTACGCGTATTTACTATTTGGGCCGATTACCCGAACCATGCATGCGGCAAGACTGCCGGGCGCTTAACTAAAACCTAAAACGAAGCGTGACGGCTTTTTGTGAAATGCTGCTGCTTGGTTAAGCGCGCAGCTTTACTGATTGTCCGTTTACCTTCGACGACGTGACTCCGCCAAAAATCATCGTCGCTTTCTCCCTTGCGGCCGACTTTTCAAAATTGACCGATGCAGTCCGTGTAACTGAACGAGCCGACGCCGAAGCCACTTGACGCAAAAACTTAATTTCATTGAGGCATTTGCCTGTTCCTTCCGCCACGGCGCTAAGCGGATCTTCCGCAACATGGACAGGCAAACCGGTCTGTTCGCTCAAAAGCTTATCGAGTCCGCGCAGCAAAGCGCCTCCGCCCGCTAGCACCAGGCCACGATCGACCAGGTCGGCCGAAAGCTCGGGCGGGCAGCTCTCCAGCGCGATGCGGACCGATTCGACAATCGCCGAGATCGGTTCCAGCAAAGCTTCCCGCACTTCCTGCGAAGTGATCATGAGCGTTTTGGGCATGCCGGTCACCAGATCACGCCCCTTTACTTCCGCGCTCGTCTCCTTCTCCATCGGATGGGCCGAACCGATTTTGATCTTGATCTCCTCGGCCGTGCGTTCGCCGACCATTAAATTGTAAGAGCGCTTCATGTATTGCACGATCGCTTTGTCCAATTGGTCGCCGGCCACGCGCACGCTGCGGCTGAAAACAATTCCGGAAAGTGATATTACCGCGACCTCGGTCGTGCCACCGCCGATGTCGATGATCATGTTGCCGGCTGGATCTTGCACCGGCAAACCGACGCCGATCGCCGCCGCCATCGGCTCTTCGATCAAATACACTTCACGCGCACCGGCATGCGTCGCCGATTCGCGCACCGCACGCTTTTCCACTTCCGTG
Source organism: Verrucomicrobiota bacterium (assembly GCA_030774845.1). Classification (GTDB taxonomy): domain Bacteria; phylum Verrucomicrobiota; class Verrucomicrobiia; order Chthoniobacterales; family UBA10450; genus AV40. Next base: position 1,732 of record JALYKJ010000126.1, on the reverse strand, counting down.
ATCCCCGATGGAACGGCGATAACCACGCGGGGCTGCGCCCGCACCCGGCCGTTGTGCGCCTTTGAAATAAAATGACGCAACATGGCTTCGGTCACTTCGAAGTCCGCGATCACGCCATCTTTCAGTGGGCGGACTGCCACGATGTTGGACGGGGTCCGGCCGAGCATGCGCTTCGCTTCATCGCCGACTGCGAGCACTTTGTTCGTGCCGGCTTGGACGGCGACAACTGACGGTTCGCGCAAAACGATCCCCTGATCTTTGACGTAAACCAGCGTGTTCGCCGTGCCGAGATCGATCCCGATGTCGTTGGATAGGAAGCCGAAAAGTCCGTTGAACATGAATTTATTTTTCCAGCCCGCTCGGAAACGCTGATCTTCGCAGCAAATTGTGCGCCTGGGAGCGCGATTCTAACCGGCTGAAACGCGGTAACATGAAACGGCGCGCCCCGTCGTCAAGCTCTTAATATATAGAGTATATAGAGAGTGGCCTCGCCGAAGTCCCAAATCCCAGTCCCCAGGCTCCAAACCTCCAATTGAACGTTGAACGTTTAGCGTTGAGCGTTGAACGTGTGCTTTAATGTCGAAGATTTTCGTCGCCCCGTCCGTCCTTGCTGCTGACTTCTCAAATCTGGCTGCTGAAGTTCGCAAAGTTGAAGACGCCGGTGCCGATTGGATCCATTGCGACATCATGGACGGTCATTTCGTCGACAACATTTCGTTCGGTCCGACGATCGTTGGTTTTGTCCGCAACCACACGAAGCTTCCACTCGATGTCCATCTGATGATCGAGCACGCCGATCATTATGTTCCGCGTTTTGTCGATGCCGGCGCGAACTCCATTACCGTTCACGTCGAATCCGAAGCGAAACACGATATCGGCAAAACTTTGCAGCAAATTCGCGACGCCGGCTGTCGCGTCGGCTTGACTTTGAATCCGGCCACGTCATTCGACTTGCTCGAGCCGTTTCTCGACAAGATCGACATGGTGCTCGTGATGACGGTCCATCCTGGTTTCGGCGGCCAATCATTCCGGGCTGAGCAAATGGAAAAAGTGAAACGCGCTGTCGAATGGAACAAATCGCGCGACCGCAAGATCGACATCGAAGTCGACGGCGGCATCAACGCCGAAACCGCGCAGGTTTCGATTCAGAATGGCGCCAATGTCCTCGTCGCCGGCACTTCGATTTTCCGCAGCGACGATTACGCGAAAGCGATTCGGGATCTGCGCGGGTCGTAGCGCGCGCGCGTCAAAAAAAGAAGAAAGCGTGGTCATCCCGAACGAAGTGAAGGATCTCTCATAAACCGACTGATCAACCTAGCTACGCTTGTGTGCTCCATGCTTCGAATGTGAGATCCCTCGCTCCGCTCGGGATGACAAGGCGTTAGCGAGCGTCGAACAACTTTGGACGCAGGTCTTCCCATTTTGGATTCACCGTCACTACTAGCTCGTTTTTCTTTTGGCGCCGCCAGTGTTTGATCTCCTTTTCGCGCGCAATTGCGTCCTGCGGGTTCTCGAACTCTTCGTAGTAAACAAGGCGATCAACTTTGTAGCGCTTCGTAAAAGACGTTGGTGAGGCGTTACGATGAAACCAGAGACGGCTCTGCAGACTGTTTGTGATGCCAGTGTACAAAACGACGCGGCTTCGATTGGTCATGATGTACACGTAGTACGTCTTACTCACTGCGTGTTGTCATCCTGAACCGAAGTGAAGGATCTCTCACAAGCCGATTGA
>JALYKJ010000125.1 GCA_030774845.1 Verrucomicrobiota bacterium | reverse complement strand
TCCTAGGCCTCTAGACGATAGGGTCACAAAGCCGCCCAATATTCCATTCGATAGCCGCAAGGCAACCTCGCGGTATTTTCAGCCTCCGGATGTAAGATCGACAATCAGCTTCGCTGCTCTCGCGCCGGCCCCGGAGTGCGTCGTAATAAACTTGCGCGCCTGATTCACAAGCTCAATGCGCCACTCGGGAAAACGAAGAAGATCTCCTGTCCAACATTGTAGTTCGGAGCCTGAGCGAACCTGCACCGCTCCGCGTTCCCGGACCAGGGAATCGGCCAGACTTGCGAAGTTTTCCATGTGCGGCCCGAAAATCACCGGTGCACCGGCAGCGATCGCCTCTACCGGATTTTGCCCGCCACGCGCAAACAAACTCTTCCCGATAAAAACCACCGTCGCCATCGCGTACCAATTTTGTAATTCGCCGGTCGAATCGATTAGCAAGCAATCGGCGCCGGCGATGTCACGCTTGCTTCGCAAAGCGACACGCAAGCCAAGGGCTTCAAGTGTTCGCCGTATTTCTGCCGCGCGTTCGACATGACGCGGAGCAATAATCAGGAAGAGATCCGGAAACTGACGGCGCAACACGCAAAAGATTTCACCGAGAAGTTGCTCTTCGCCCGGATGCGTGCTGCCGCCAAGAAGGACTTGGCGATTCCCGATTCTTATTTCGTGTAAAAGTTTCTCGCGTTCGGCCTGATTGATCTCCGCGCTTTCCTGATCGTACTTGATGCTTCCCGTAAAATGAATTCGGTCGCGATCAATGCCCAGCGCAGCCCAGCGATCAACATCTTCCCGCTCGGGCACGCAAACCAAATCGAGAAGTCGGAAAGTCGGTTCGACGAAAGCACGGAACTGGCGAAATCTTTTTTCCGATCGCGGCGACAACCGTGCATTCGCGACCGCGATCGGAATGCGGCGGGCGTCGGCTTCCGCCACTAAATTTGGCCAAATCTCAGCTTCGATCAGAACAATCCGGACCGGATTGATCACGGAAAACGCCCGACGCATGATCGGCCAAAAATCGAGCGGATTGTACATGACCTCGATCCAATCGGGCACGTTGTTGGCGGCGAAGGAAAATCCGGTCGTTGTCGTGGTCGTGAGAACGCAATGCACATCGGGCTGCAACCGCCGCAGCTCGCCAGCAAGTTTTAGTGCGACGCCGACTTCGCCGACGCTGACCGCATGCAACCATGTCGATCTTTGCTTTGCCAGAAGGCACTGAACATCGCCGCCATAAATGCCCAATCGCTGCCCGAACTTACGACGGTAGCCGCCACGTCGGAACATTTTGATGAGGTAACCCGGCAGAAAAAACACAAGGCCGAGCGGCCAGAGCAGATTGTAGATCAAGCGAATCATTCGATTGCCGAAAGGTCCGAGCCGGACTGGCATCGACTGCGGATCGCTGAAAGGAAGAGCACTTCAGTAGCACCATATCTTTTCTGCCGACGCACCTGCCAGAGTTTTGTCGGCGGCAGTTCTTCGCTCGGACGCTTCTCCAAGACAAAAACTCCGTCGGGTTCAAGCAGGCGCGGCAACGTCTCATTGGCCAAAAGTTTTTCGGTGAACCGCTCGCCGGATTTCATTTTATCGTAAGGCGGATCGGCAAAGACGATTTGGAACTTCTCAGTGGCTGCGGCCGCATTCTTTAGGAAACTGAAAACGTCTTGTTGGCGAACCCGGCCAGCGAGTTGCGTTTTAGCGAGGTTTTTTTCGATGGCCGCGATCGATTGTCGATCTTCTTCGACAAAGAGGGCCGAGCCAGCGCCACGACTGAGCGCCTCGATACCGAGCGCACCGGTGCCCGCAAAAAGGTCGAGAACACGCGCGCCAATCACTGTCTCGCCGAGGCTCGAGAAAATCGCCGCTTTCACGCGATCCATTGTTGGGCGAGTGCCGTTCTTCGGCGAAACAAGCGGGACGCCGCCGGCGCGACCGGCGATCACTCTCATGGCGATTTGGCCGGGCTCGGCGTAGCCGGCGATGCGCTCGTCTCGGGGGTTGTGACCGGACTCGATTCGTCGGCATTTGTCTGCGCTCCTTTTTTCTTTTTCGGCTTGTCGCTTTTTCCGCCCCAGAAACTGTTCACCAGGTCTTTCAAATCGCGCCCCACGACTTTTTCGAGCAAATTTGTTTTTGGCCGTTCGAGTGTTCCGCTGACTTCGAAGTCGACCGCGGAATAACCAGGCTCCTCCGTCGGCTGGAAATTGGTTCGGATCGGCTTAAACAGTTGCGCGCGAATTTTTTCATTAATGGCCAGTCGCGAACTCAAATGAAGTTTACCCCGAAAACTCACGGTGCCGGTGGCGGAAAGATGAATATTCGCCGAGCGCAAAACCAATTCGTCGATCGTTACTACACCCGGCGCGAGATGATATTTGGCTTCGGCCTGGTCGAGATGCAGCTGGGTGAGCTCTTCGATTTGAAAAAGCTGGCCGAGCGCGACGAGCAAATTGTACTGCCGAAGCTGGCCGTCGTGTAAAAAGATTTCGCCACTTCCAGCAAGCGCGTCTGGGTCCGTCGTTTTTCCTTCTGTTTGCACACTACCCTCGAGCTTTCCCTGCAGCACTCCGCTTGGTCCGCCTGCATCGGTAATAATTTGATCCGCCTGCACGCCGCGGAACTTCATTTCGACTCGAAACGGTGATTCATCCGTTTCCGGCTGCATGGTGAACCGACCGGTAACGTCTCCCCCGCCCACGCGCGCAGAGATCTGGGAAAGATCAAGACCGTTCGAATCATATCGCAGTGGCGATCTCAATTGCTGAAGAAAAAAGCGTTCGCGCAACGAAACCCTGGCCACGCGCGCATTCCCTTTCAAAGCAGAAGCATTGCTGATGGCCGCACGAAACCCGACCCCTTCGAAATTTGCCACGGCTTCGTTTGCGCGACCGAGAAAACGAAAATTGCCGCCCGTCACAATGACCTTATGAATCTCAGACACGAATGCCGCCGGCACATTCGTCTTGCGCTCGACATGAAGCGGCCGCCGCTTTGCCGGTGTCGCTCTCGCGGCGCTCTGCGCAGGAGTCTCGCTATTTTCCAATTCCTCGGAAGAGGAATTCTCAGACTCAGCGGCGATATTTGGAGTATTTTGCGAACGCTCGGGCCGTAAATCCGGCAATCGCCATTTGCCATCAGGGTTTTGCGGCCAAACTACGCTCGGACTGACGAGCGACACCTCCTTGATCACGAGCCGCCTCGAAAAAAGAGAAAAGAAGGCGATCCGCAGACCAAAATTGTTCGCCTCAAGAAAGTTGCCGCTGGTGCCAGTTGTTCCCTGCGCGATGGTGATTCCGCTGAGTTTCAGACCACTCCAAGGCGTGACACTGATGCGTCCAATCTTTAACGTCGCGCCGAAGCGCTGGCGAAGTTCCTGCTGGATCCTGGCTTGTGTCCCTTGCGATTGCACATACAGATTGAGAGCAAGAAAAAGAACCGCCCCGAAGATCGACAATCCCGCGAGAAAAATCAGTGTGAGGCGGGCGAATTTTTGCACGCGAAGACGTTACGCAGACCATGTTTGAAGAAAAGATGAAACCGGAACCATGCTGGGATGAGTAGTAGCACCCTCGTTATTCTGAATCCGGCCGCCCACAGCGAGCGCGCCAAGCGAAAACGCGCGCAGGTTGAATCGCTGGCGCGGGACTGCGTGGTCTGCACAACAACCTGTACTGGCGATGCCGAATTAATGGCGCGACGTGGCGTAGAAGAAGGTTTCGAAAAAATTGTGGCCGCGGGCGGCGACGGCACGATCAACGAAATCGTGAATGGCTTGGCCGGCGCAAGCGTCACACTCGGCCTTCTGCCGATCGGCACAATGAACGTGTTTGCTACAGAGCTCGGTTTGCCGGTTCATGATCTCGAATTTTGCTGGAGCATCGTCAAAGGCGATAGCGCGCGATCAGTCGATCTACCGAAAGCCAACCAGAAATTTTTTGTTCAGCTCGCCGGAGTCGGACTGGACGCTCAAGTCGTCAAAGAAACGAGCAGTCAATTAAAGCGAAATTTTGGGCCACTTAGTTATTTGATTTCAGCCGCTCAAATCGCCGCCCGCCAGCCACCCAGGCTTTTCATTCAGTCCGAGGATGCGTTGATTGACGAAGGCTCATTCGTCCTCGTCGGCAACGGACGGCTCTATGGCGGTCCATTTCCATTTTTTAAACACGCCGTGATCGACGACGGTTTGTTGGACGTCATCGTCTTCAAACGGCTCGGTTATCTCGAGATCATCAAATATCT
>JALYKJ010000124.1 GCA_030774845.1 Verrucomicrobiota bacterium | reverse complement strand
ACCGGACATCGTTCTCGAGGTCGCGTTCAACGCGATTCAGCCGAGCGCACGTCATGCAAGCGGACTCGCGCTGCGCTTTCCGCGCATCAAAGCGATTCGGCGAGACAAAAATGTGGATGCCATCGACACCCTTACCTACGCGCGCCAACTCGCCGCGCAGGCAACTAATAGTAACGCCTAAGATCGAATGTCATCCCGAGGGCAAGCGAGGGATCTCACATAAGCTGCCGCGTCACGCGGAGAAACTTGTGTGATCAACCATACATTGTGAGATCCTTCACTTCGTTCAGGATGACAGACTACTGGGGCGTCGCTGAGGGCGAAGCGCTTTCGAATCCTTCTTTGCGCTCCCGCTTTAATTCCTTCTTCTCTTCGCGCTTCTGCCCTTTCTTCTCCTGCTTCGTCAACTTTCCGCCGGGAGATATCGAAGGAGTCGAAGCCGCATTCGGCGTCGATGGCGATGATTAGACCTCTTTTCTTTCTCATTATTCAACGTGTTGGCGCCGGCGATGGCATCGCAGTTTGAGCCGAGGCAGGCGCGAAAATGACGCTTTCTATTTTGGCACGGCGCATTTTTTGAATGCTTGCGTAGAGCGCGACCAGTGCGAAACCGATCAGGATAGCGAGCATCAACCGAACAACATTTTTCGACACCTTGGATTCGGAGTTCACCATTGAACTATTCGATGTCGATCTTGCGCGCGCAAACGCGGGTCATGGCAGCTGCAGCGCTGCGATCGAATCCATCACCCGTTGGCTCAACCGCGCGTAAAGATCTCTTCCGCCGGTCGCAAGATCTGCATTCGAGAAATAAATCGGCTCACCAACGACGATTGTGATTTTGCGCCACAAATGAATTTTCCCGTGAATCGGCCAGGCATCGAATGCGCCGAAAATACGCATCGGCACGACCGGGGCGCGGGTTTTCGCGATGAGCAAACCCAGGCCGGGCAAGGCTGGCTGCAAATTTCCGTCGGGCGTGCGCGAGCCTTCCGGAAAAACCAACGCGCACTCGCCCGCGCTCAGGATTCGAATCAACGCTTTCAGCGCGCTGCGATCGCCTCCCTCCAAATTGACCGGAATGACGTTGAGCTTGGGCAGGAGCCAGCCCAACACGGGCACGTTCATCAATGATTTTTTTGCCAGAAAATAAATGGGCCGATCGCAGGCGTTGCCGGCCAGCGGCGGATCGAAGAAACTTTGGTGATTCATCGCCAGAATCACCGGCCCGGTCTGAATGGCGCGCTCGCGGTGAATGATTCGAAAGCCAAAAAGTAACTCGGCGAGTAACCGGCTGAGATGGTAACCAAGCCAGTAGTAAAAATTCATTTAGCAATTTAGTGATTTAACGATTCAGCGATCTGTTACTGCCAATCTTTAGATCTTTGACTCGTTAAATCTTGAAATTCTTTGCGCGCAAATGTTTAACGATTTCGTCCACGACCTCGTCCACCGTCAGATGCGAAGTGTCGATCACTTCCGCATCTTTCGCGACGACGAGCGGAGAAGCCGCGCGCGACGAATCGGCTTGATCGCGGCGCGCGATTTCGTCGCGATGCCCTTGCGCCACGCGCCGCTGGGCGCGCACTTCCGGCGAAGCATCGATATAAAATTTATAGGGCGTATCCGAAAAAACCACCGAGCCAATATCGCGACCTTCAACGACCAAGTCGCGCTTGTTCGCGTAATCGCGCATTCTCTGCACGAGAACGTTGCGAACGTCCGGCACCGTGCTCACGCGCGAAACTTCGCTATTCACGCGATCTTCGTGCAAATGTTCCGTTAAATCGACGTTGTCGATCAAAAGGTGGAGTTCCCGGTCCTTCAACGCTCCACCCAACGACAAGTTACCGATGAGCTCCGCGATCCGATGTTTGTCTGCCGGATCGATGCCAGCGTTAAGCACCGACCAGGTGACAGCGCGATACATCGCGCCGGAATTAACGTACACAAAGTCGAGACGGCGCGCGAGCTGACGCGCCACGCTGCTCTTTCCCGAAGCAGCCGGCCCGTCGATGGCGATTACACGATGTCGATCTTGTTCTTGCATTTCTGACTCGCGCGACGAGCGGAGTTTTTCGTGGGACTCGCGCGGAAGCAAGCGCGTGTTTATTCTTGCACCGGCGCGGCCGGGACAAGCGTACCGATGACCGGCGTGCTGGTGCGAGCTCGTCTCGGACTGATGAACTCGTCCAAAGCTTTTTCGAATCCGGGATACGATTCACGGATACACTCGGCGTCTTGAATAATTGTTTCGCCGTCGGCAAAGAGTCCAGCCACCGCGAAAGCCATCGCAATTCGATGATCGCCAAAACTAGACAATCGCGCGCCACGCAACGGCGCCGGCCCATGGATCTCGAGACCGTCATTCAGCTCAATGACCTGCACGCCCATGCCCCGCAAATTGTGCCCGATCGCCGCGATGCGATCGGTTTCTTTAACGCGCAGCTCGTGAGCGTGGCGGATGATTGTCGTTCCGTTGGCCAATGCACCCGCAACCGCTAAGACCGGCAATTCGTCGATCAATTGGGGAATTTCTTTGCCATGAATCACGGTGCCCTTGAGCGGCACACCGGTCACTTCGGCGACGCCGCGCGGTTCCAGTTGATCGACATCTTCGACCGCTTCGCGCACTTGCGCGCCCATTCGGACCAAGACGCCGAGCAATGCCGTTCGCGTGTCGTTCAATCCGATGTTGCGCACGAGGAGATGGCCGCCCGATTGC
>JALYKJ010000123.1 GCA_030774845.1 Verrucomicrobiota bacterium | reverse complement strand
AAAAGTACCCGCTGGCAAGAGCCGCCGAAGGCTATGCCCGCATGATGAGCGGCAAAGCCGAATTCCGCGTTGTCCTAACCATGGAACAAACCAAGTGATCGAAACAACAAACGAAAGGAACAAAGTGAAAAATGGAAAGCTGACAGATAAAGTTGCGGTAGTAACCGGCGCGTCGAAAGGAATTGGCGCCGGCATTGCTAAACATCTCGCCCTTGAAGGCGCGAGCGTCGCCGTTAATTACGCGTCCTCAAAAGCGGATGCAGACAAAGTCGTTGACGAAATTAGCAAGCGCGGTGGAAAAGCGATCGCCGTTCAAGGCGACGTCGCGAAGAAGAAAGATATCGAGCGTCTCTTTGCTGAAGCAAAGAAAGCGTTCGGGAAGATCGACATCCTGGTTAACAACGCCGGTGTCTACGACTTCAAACCTCTTGAAGAGATCACGGAGAATGAATTTCACCGCGAGTTTAACACCAACGTTCTCGGCATGATGTTGGCGACGCAGGAGTCGCTGAAGCACTTTGGTCCGGAAGGCGGCAGTATCATTAACATTGGTTCTCTTGCCAGCTCTCTCACTCCACCGACAGGGGTGATTTACAACGCGACGAAGGGCGCGGTCGACGCGATTACGAGAACGCTGGCGAAGGAGCTTGGGCCCCGCAAGATCCGGGTCAACTCCATCAATCCGGGCATGGTGATAACGGAAGGAGCAATAGCCGGGGGCTATACCGAAGGCGACATGCGGAAGATGTTTGAATCGCAGACGCCACTTGGCCGCGTCGGCGAGACTGACGACGTCGCGCCGGCCGCGGTCTTTTTCGCTTCGGACGATTCCAAGTGGATCACCGGCGAAACGCTACGTATCGCGGGCGGGCTGCGCTAATTGCGGCGACGCACTCTAAAAAATGAAAACTTCACAACAAAGTCTCACGCGCCGCTGGCGAAAAATATTCCAGCGGCGCAGTCGAAGGCACGATCCGATGCTGGTGCTCAACATGTCGATCTTCAACTTCGCCGACGGATGGAACCGCAATTTCAATCGGCTCAAAGTTCACACAATTGACACGTGACAAATCCGGGTCGGAGGCGTGGAATTGTTCGGAACGCGCTCGTTTTCGCGCGAGTGGAAAGTAAGCTCGGAGAAACATATATGATCAAACCTAACTTGAAGAAAACATCGGAGCTCCGCCAAAGACGTGACGCTCCATTGCAAACGCCGACCGACCTAACCCGCTCCGCCACAAAGGACATCACTGGAGCAATGAACGCGATTCTGGCCGATGTCTTCGCGCTTTATTTGAAAACGAAGAATTTCCACTGGCACATGAGCGGCCCGCACTTCCACGATTATCATTTACTGCTCGACGAACACGCCGATCAGCTTTTCGCAATGACTGATCCGATCGCCGAGCGAATTCGAAAAATTGGCGGGCTTACCCTGAGATCGATCGGTCACATTTCGCGGACGCAGCGCGTGCTCGATAACGATGCCGAATACGTCGAGCCATTAGACATGATCGCGGAGTTGGCTGACGACAACAAGACTCTCGCTGCGCGCCTTCGCGAGGCACACAACGTCTGCGATGAGCATCGTGACGTTGCCACCGCCAGTTTGATCGAAGTTTGGATCGATGAAACCGAGCGCCGCACCTGGTTCTTATCGGAGATAAAGCGCGGCCGGAATTAACAAGAAAGAAAAATCAAATGCCTTACGTAACTGTCGGAAAAGAAAACGGGGCTAACGTCGACATCTATTATAAAGATTGGGGCAAAGGACAGCCGATTGTCTTCAGCCATGGTTGGCCGCTGTCGGCCGATGACTGGGACACGCAGATGCTGTTCTTCCTCAAACACGGCTATCGCGTCATTGCCCATGACCGACGAGGCCATGGCCGGTCCACCCAGACGAGCGACGGCCATGACATGGATCACTATGCCGACGACCTTGCGGCTTTGACCGCGCATCTTGATCTGAAGAACGCCGTGCACGTTGGTCATTCCACCGGCGGCGGCGAAGTGGCGCATTATCTGGGACGGCATGGCGAAAGCCGGGTGGCGAAGGCTGCGTTGATCAGCGCGGTGCCACCGCTGATGTTGAAAACGGAGAAAAACCCCGGCGGCCTTCCCAAAGAAGTGTTCGATGGATTGCAGGCGCAACTCGCGGCCAATCGCTCGCAATTCTATCGCGACCTGCCGGAGGGACCATTCTATGGATTCAATCGGCCGGGCGCGAAAGCCTCGGAAGCGATCATTCAGAACTGGTGGCGCCAGGGCATGATGGGCGGCGCGAAGGCGCATTACGATGGCGTCGTCGCCTTCTCACAAACCGATTTCACCGAAGACCTGAAGAAAATCACCGTGCCTGTACTGGTGATGCATGGCGATGACGATCAGATCGTGCCTTATGCCGATTCGGCGCCGCTATCGGCAAAGCTGCTGAAGAATGGCGCTCTGAAAACCTACAAGGGTTTCCCGCATGGCATGCCCACCACGCAGGCAGACACGATCAACGCCGACCTGCTCGCGTTCATCAAGGCAACGTGAGCGACTCGCTCAAACCGTCGCGAGAATAATGGCGCGCCCATGATTTATGATTGAGAACGCGAAGCAATGAAGATTTTTTTTATTACCGCTGGAGTATTGTCGATCTTCCTGACGGGTGTTGGATGCCAAAAAAAGTCTGCGCAACAACAGGGGCCATTGCCAGTCAACGTCGTCACTGTCGTTGAAAAGGAAGTAAACGAATGGGACGAATTTACCGGGCGACTGGATCCGGTTGAGTCGGTTGAGATCCGGCCGCGCGTCTCGGGATACATCACGGAAATTCATTTCGAAGCGGGAGCCATAGTTAAAAAAGGCGACCTGCTGTATGTGATCGACCCGCGTCCTTATCAGGCGGACTTCGACCGCGCGAAAGCGGAGGTCGATCGCATGGATGCGCAGCTCAAGCTTGCCCAGATTGAACTGAACCGGGCGAAGGAGTTGCGGGACAAGAACACGATCTCAGCCAGCGAATTCGACCAGAAAGCGGCCACTTTTCAAGGTTCCGCCGCAGCCAAGAGTTCAGCCGAAGCAGCAAGGAATGCAGCCGCGCTGAATCTTGAGTTCACCCAAATCAAATCGCCGATTGATGGTCGAGTGAGCGACCAGCGCATTACCGTGGGTAATCTGGTCCAACCAGGCGCCGGCCCGGAGAGCGTGCTTACCACCGTCGTCTCGGTCGATCCAATTTATGCAAAGGTCGATGCCGATGAGAACGCGATTCTAAAATACGTAAAGCTGAGTGAAGAAGGGAAACGTGTCAGCGCACGCACGGCCAAAATTCCAGCGTGGATTGAGCTTGGTAACGAGAGCGATTTCCCGCACGAAGGTTACGTCGATTTCGTCGACAATCGTCTAGATCCGGGGACCGGAACGATTCGCGCGCGCGTCGTTCTAAAAAACTGGAACCCGAATTTCATCACGCCGGGTTTCTTCGTTCGCGTCCGAGTTGCCGGCGCCACGCCGTACCGGGCGGCGCTCGTGGCTGACAGAGTGATCAGTTCACAACAGGGCCTGAAATACGCCTTCGTGGTGAAACCTGATAACACTATTGAACGCCGCACCCTTGAGACCGGAAGTATTTTCGAAGGCAAGCGCATCGTGAAAAGCGGGCTAAAGGACGGTGAGAAAGTTGTGTCTACGCGTCTGCAATTGTTGCAAGCAGGAATCAAGGTCCAGCCAATTCCCGAGCAGGAAACTCCGCCTGCGCAGCCAACGCCTTCACCGCCCGAGCCGAAAAAATAAATGCGGAACTCGGAATTGCGATGAATTTTCCGCACTTTTTTATCGACCGGCCAATCTTTGCCGGGGTGATCAGCATTGTCATCACGCTCGTCGGCGTCATTGCGCTTTCGACGCTTCCCATTGCGCAATATCCCGAGATTGCGCCGCCGACGATCGTAGTCACGACCAACTATCCGGGCGCAAACGCAAAAGTGGTTTCGGAAACGGTAGCGACGCCGATCGAGCAACAAGTCAACGGTGTTGAGAACATGCTCTACATGTCTTCGCAAAGCACGAGCGACGGCAACATGACGCTGAGCATCACGTTCAAGCTCGGTACCAATCTCGACACGGCGCAGGTGCTGGTGCAAAATCGCGTGGCCATCGCCATTCCCGTGCTCCCGCCCGATGTGCAGCGCATCGGCGTGACCACGAAAAAGCAGTCGCCCGACATCACGATGGTGGTGCACCTGGTCTCGCCCGACGGATCGCTCGATTCGCTTTTCACCAGCAATTACGCGCTGCTCCAAATTCGCGACGAACTCGCGCGGCTCGACGGCGTAGGTGACATCAATGTTTTTGGCGCGCGCGAATATTCGATGCGCATTTGGCTCGACCCGAACAAGACGGCCGCACGGGATCTGACCGCGCAGGATGTCGTGACCGCACTTCAGGAGCAGAATGTCCAGGTCGCTGCCGGAATCATCGGTGCGCCACCGGTTCCAAAAGGCGCGACCGCATTTCAATACACAGTTAGCACGCTGGGCCGGCTCACGGACGAAAAGCAGTTCGGCGAAATCATCGTGAAGACCGGCGCAAACGGACAAGTCACTCGTGTGCGCGATATCGCGCGGGTTGAGCTGGCCGCGCGTGATTACACTGTGAACAGCGGGCTCGGCGGAAAACCGGCGACCGCGATCGCCATTTACCAACTTCCAGGCTCAAACGCGCTCGCCACGTCCGACGCGGTGCGGAAGAAAATGGCCGAGCTCAAGCAACGTTTCCCGGCCGGGCTCGATTACACGATTGTTTACGATCCGACCGTTTCTGTCCGCGAGTCGATTCACGAAGTAGAGAAGACGCTCTTCGAAGCGATCGCGCTGGTCGTGCTCGTCGTCCTGATCTTCCTCCAAACCTGGCGCGCGGCGATCATTCCTCTGATCGCGATTCCGGTTTCGTTGATCGGCACGTTCGCAGCGATGAAGGGCTTCGGTTTCTCGATCAACAACCTCTCGCTATTCGGCATCGTGCTTGCGATCGGCATCGTCGTCGATGACGCGATCGTCGTTGTGGAAGCAATCGAGCATCACATTGAAGATGGGCTGAGTCCGCGTGACGCGGCGCGGAAAGCCATGACCGAAGTCGGGGGAGCGCTCGTCGCGATCGCGCTGGTGCTTTGCTCGGTTTTTATACCGACCGCGTTCATCAGCGGCATCACCGGCACATTTTTTCGACAATTCGCGCTCACCATTGCGGTCTCGACTGCGATCTCAGCGCTGAATTCACTTACTCTTTCCCCTGCCCTCGCTGCTCTTCTCCTGAAACCGCGGGGCGCGGAGAAGGATTCGTTCCAGCGAATTATCGATGGATTACTGGGTTGGCTGTTCAAAGGATTCAACAAGACGTTTTCCTGGGCCTCGAATGCGTACGGCAACACGGTGGCGCGTTTCGTCCGATTGGCCGTCATCATTCTATTTATCTACGCAGGTTTACTTGGCCTGACCGGTCTCGGTTTCAAAATCGTGCCAGGCGGCTTTCTCCCGACGCAGGATCGCGGCTACGCTATCGTGTTTGCGCAACTGCCAGACGCGTCGTCGCTCGATCGTACGCAAGCCGTCGTCGACAAGATTTCGAAGATTGCGCACGAGACTCCCGGGATTCTCAACACGGTCGAATTCGCCGGATTCAATCTCTTCGGCGGCAATCAGACCAACACGGCCGCCGTGTTTCTGCCTTTCAAAGAATTCTCCGAGCGAAAAACGCGTGAGCAGGGATTGCCCGCGATTCTGGCAAAAGTAAATGCGCGCGTTCGCGCCGAAATTCCGGAAGCTCTTGTCGTTGCCTTTCCTCCACCGCCAGTGGCCGGCATTGGCAACGCCGGTGGCTACAAACTTTTCATTCAGGATCGCGGCAACGCCGGTCTCGATGAACTGCAAACGCAAGCTTTCGCGATGATGATTAAAGCAAATCAAACTCCCGGCCTGGCGAACAACCTGACCACATTTCGCGCGACCGTTCCGCAGCTTTGGCTCGAAGTCGATCGGGTGAAAGCGAAAAGCATGAACGTGCCGTTGAGCAACATTTTCGGAACGCTCCAGACGTATCTTGGATCGACATATGTGAACGACCTCACGCTTTTCGGGCGCACCTATCGCGTCACCGCCCAGGCCGATTCGCAATTTCGACTGAGCGCCGATGACATTCGCCTGCTGAAAACGCGAAATAATTCGGGCGGGATTGTTCCACTCGGTTCCGTGGCAACCGTGAAAGAAGTGAGCGGCGCCGATAAGATCACGCGCTACAACATGTTCACCGCGGCCGACCTCAGCGGCCAGCCGGCGCCGGGCGCGAGCACCGGCGATGCTTTGGCAGCGGTTGACGGCCTCGCCAAACAAATTCTGCCGACAAGTTTCACCACTGAATGGACCGAGATCGCGCTGCAACAAAAGCTCGCCGGCAATAGCGCGACTTACATTTTCCCGCTTTGCGTTCTGTTCGTTTTTCTTCTGCTCTCGGCCCTTTACGAAAGCTGGTCGTTGCCGCTCGCAATCGTTTTGATCGTCCCGATGTGTTTGTTCAGCTCGATCTACGGCGTCTGGCTACGATCGATGGAGAACAACATCTTCACTCAGATCGGCTTTATTGTGCTGGTTGGGCTCGCCTGCAAAAACGCCATCCTCATCGTCGAATTCGCCAAACAAATTCAGGATCGCGACAAAAAAGATCGCTTCACCGCCGCGGTCGAGGCGTGCCGTCTTCGCTTGCGTCCAATCCTGATGACTTCGTTCGCGTTCATTTTCGGCGTTCTTCCACTTGTTGTTAGTTCAGGCGCCGGCGCGGAAATGCGTCAAGCGCTTGGGACAGCCGTTTTCTTTGGAATGCTCGGAGTCACTGGCTTCGGTCTGTTCCTCACGCCTGTCTTTTACGTCGTCATCATGTGGTTTAAAGAGCGCCGCGCCAAAGCTGCTGCGCCCGCGCCACCGTTAACGGCGCAGCCTGCGACCGGTTAACGATGGCAAAAGAAGGAGTAACGAAATGATACTGCACATCTACACCATCATTCACACGCTGATCAGCCTGGTCGCGATCTTTACTGGTTTTGTCGTTCTTTTCGGACTGCTGGCCGGCAATCGACTGGATGGTTGGACGAAATGGTTCCTGATCACCGCGGTCGCGACGACCGTAACGGGTTTCTTCTTTCCGTTGCACGGTTTCACGCCGGCCCTCAAGCTCGGCATCATTTCGTCCGTCGTCCTCTTGATGACGATCTATGCGCGCTACTCCAGGCATCTTGCCGGCGCGTGGCGCTGGATCTATGTCGTCGGCGCCGTGATGACTCTCTATTTCAACGTCTTCGTCGCAATCGTGCAGTCATTTGAGAAAATCCCGGCGCTACACGCAATGGCACCGACGCAGACCGAGCAGCCATTTAAACTTACTCAGCTGTCGGTCCTGGGTTTGTTCATCGTTCTTGGGTTCGTCGCCGCGATTCGATTCCGGCCGGACCCAGCCCGCATTGCTTAGGCGAATCGGAGCCATTCCGATAAATGATGAGGCCGCAGCCGGACTTCGTTCACGAATTCGTTCGTGGTGAGTCAGAGCGAACTCTGTTGTTGTTGCATGGAACCGGCGGCAACGAACGTGATCTAACTCCGCTCGGTCGCGAGCTCGATCCGAACGCTTCCTTGCTGAGTCCGCGCGGCAAAGTCTTGGAAAATGGTATGCCGAGGTTTTTTCGGCGATTGGCCGAAGGCGTTTTTGACTTGGAAGATCTAACGAAGCGCACGCACGAACTGGCCGACTTCGTAACTTCAGCCGCGCAACAGTACAAGATCGACATCAAACGCATGGTCGCGGTTGGTTATTCCAACGGCGCTAACATCGCCGTGAGCGCACTGTTACTTCGCCCGGAAATATTTCCTGCTGCAATTCTTTTTAGAGCGATGGTCCCTTTAGTGCCCGAGACCCAGCCAGATCTTTCTTCCGTGCGCGTTTGGATCGGCGCTGGCGCATTCGATCCGATCGTCCCTTCATCCGAAGCAAAACAATTGGCCCAACTGTTGCGCGCTGCCGGAGCAGATGTGACGGTTCGGTTCCTCCAAGGCGGGCATGAACTGACGCCAGACGATGTCGATGGGGCGCGGGAGTGGCTCGCGAAGTTGAAATGATTAAAGGCGGCGAAATCCAAAAAACAGATCATCCGATCCAATCGCTCGCTGGTGGCCGGATGCAATGTCGCGCGTAAGGTCTTCAAAATGACACCGGACGAACAACAAGACGAACAGTTCTATCGCGACACGCAAAGCGTCGCCTTTCCGAAACTGGACGATCGGCAGCTTTCTCTGCTCGAGATCGAGCGCGACGAAAAAGGATTTATCAAAACGGGTACGCTCGTTGCGAACGCGCCCGCTTGGAAAGAGAACAAACGGCCGCCCGGCCCACTCGAGACCAGCCTGCCCGCCATTTTTGCGGCAGGCGATGTCCGCTCCGGCTCGGTCAAACGTTGTGCCGCTGCCGTCGGCGAAGGCGGCATGGCGGTCGCCGGCGTGCAAACGGCCCTCGCCGCGTCAGCTGAACGCAGTTAGAAAACTTCAACCAGTATGTCCGAACGAGGCTGTGTTCATCTCAACGCGATCGCGTCCGTCAAACAGCCGGAAACTCGCGAATGCGCAGAGTGCGTGAAAATCGGAGCGCAATGGGTGCATCTCCGCACTTGTCAGCAGTGCGGCGCGACCCTCTGTTGTGATAGCTCACCGAATCGCCACGCCAGCAAACACGCTCGCGCCGTGGGGCATCCGGTGATCGCTTCCGCGCAGCAAGGCGAACGCTGGTTGTATTGCTATCCGGACGACGCGTTTTCGGAATACTAATTACCGCTGCGCGGCAAAAATTCTTCGCGCACGATCTTTCCGTTCTTCACCGTGTAAACGCCAACTTCGGAGAGTTGGAACCGCTTTTTGGAATTTTTGTCTGTCACGTCGGCGTCGTATTGCACCACGAAGCGGTCGTGCGCGACGAATGGTCCATTCGCTTTGAAGCTGTGGACTTCCATCGCATCAAGCCACCAATCGACCTTGCCGCGAACGCCATCCATTCCGCGCGTCTCTGGCGAACTGCCGTCGCTCGTCCGCGCTTCCACGCTCACGATGTCCTTGTCATAGAGCGTGTCGACGGCTTCGTGCCACGCTTGTTTGCGGACTAACTCCACCACTTTTTGTGCAACTTCTTCGGTATTCATCTTTTCCTCTCTTGTTTGAATCGACAATTACTTGTTAAAGAATTTCTCCAGTTTATCGAGAACGCTGTTCCAGCCTTCGTTATGACGATCGCGTGACTCTGCGCTTGGCAGCTTCTCGTGAATCAAACGCACTTCAGTGCCGCCATCGCGATCGGACAATTCCACCGTGACGACACTGGTGTGAGTTTTCCAATCTTCGTCGTCTTCCCATTGCCAGGTGAAAACGATTTTCCTGCCGGGTTGTAATTCGCGGTATTCGCCGTGCACCGTCATCTCTTCACCTTCCGAATTCGTGAGATCCCAGCGAAACTTTCCACCGATCCGCGCATCCGCGACCAACTCGCGCGTTTGAACATTCTCCGGACCAAACCATTCTCTTAATTGCGCCGGATTGGTCCACGCTTCATACACGCGGGCGCGCGGAGCGTTGATGAATCGTTTGATTTCGAGCGAGACTTTATCTGATGCTTTCGTGATCATGATTTTCCTTTCTGCTTTCCTTCAAGAAATCGCTTCAGCTCCGAGCCAATAATGGCTGTCCACCCAGCCTCGAAATTCTTGCGCGCGAACGCCGCAGTCTTCGGGAAAGTCTCCAGCCCTTCATGCATCAGTTTCAATCGCGTCCTGTCGCCAGCAGCGGCCAATTCTAACGTGACCAATGAATCGCCTTCATGGCCTTTATACCGCCAGGTATAGGCCAGTTTCTTTTGCGGAACCACCTCGGTGATCCTGCAAAGATGATGATACGTCATGCCTCCATGCTCGACGACGAATTCAAATTCAAAACCGATCTCGGGTCTGAACTCTTTCAGGTCGAAATACCACTGTCGCATTTCATCGACATCGGTAAGCGCTTTCCAAACCCGCTCGACCGGCGCGTTGAAAGTTCGTTCGATGACAACTGCGTCCGCGACATTATTCTTCGTAGTCATGTTTTGTTCCCTTGCTGTTTAGGCATCGTACTGATCGTGACGGCGAACCCAGTCCATCGTTGACTCCGGATTTTCGTCGCGACCCTTTGGTGTCAGATCGAGCAAACTGTACGTGCCGACCAGAATGTCGAGCCCACGCGCGTAAGTCGAATAGGTGTGAAAGACGTCGCCGTTCTCATCTTTATAAAACACGCTCAGGCCCGGAAGTTCGTCGCTCACGAATTCTCCCTCTTTGTAGTTGTAATAAACCTTGTTCTTCTTCTCGTCTTCTTTCGTGAATGAGACGTGGTAATCGAAGTTGAAGTCATTGCCGTGCGATGACAGCCACTTGAACCGCCAGCCCATGCGTTTCTTGTATGATTCGAGCTTGGAAAGCGGCGCTCGCGATATGACCACGAAGGTGACGTCGCGCTGCGGGAGATGCCAGTTGGCGCCGTCGAAGTGATCGGCCAGATACGAGCAACTCTTGCAACCTTCTTCCCAGTCCGGACCGAGCATGAAGTGGTAGACGATCAATTGACTGCGCCCGTCGAAGAGATCGGCCAGCGTTTCCTTGCCATCCGGCCCGTCAAAAACGTACTTCTTGTCGATCTTCACCATCGGCAGGTTCCGACGGGTGGCGGTGAGCGCGTCCCGGTGACGCGTGAACTCCTTCTCTCGCGTCAACAAATCCTTTCGCGCAACGAGCCACTCAGCTTCCGATACGATTTCTCGATTCATTTCCATCTCTGCTAGTTTCATTTTGTTCCCTCTTGGTTTGGTTGGTTTGTTTCTTTCGGCAAAACTTATTTAGAACGAACACGGCCAGTCCTCCGCCGGAAGTCGCGCTTGCGGCCGTCAGCGCGATGTTTGCTACGCATACTGGACACATGGCCTTAGGTTTTTCCTTTCCTTGCCTTGTTCGTTCTTTCCAGGTACGCGGCCAGGCGATCGAGCGATCCGTCCCAAAATTTTCGGTACTCTTCGATCCAGCGAATGGCTTGCTGCATCGGCCTTGCTTCCAATTTCAATTGATGAACGCGACCATAGCGCCGGCGTCGAAGCAGACCGGCTTTCTCGAGCACACGGAGGTGTTTGGAAACCGCTGGCAGCGACATCGCGTGCGGCCGCGCCAGGTCGGTCACACACCGATCGCCTCGGGCGAGATGGGCGAGGATGCGTCGCCGGGTCGGGTCGGCCAGCGCGGCGAAAGTGCGATTCAACATTTTCGGCGAATAGTTAACCATCTGGTTAAATATATAGCAGAACGTTTTGGAACCTGCAAACAATTTTTTTCAGCTCGCCCCGGTTTGCAGAAGTTCGCTGATCGCGCCGGCCGCTGCCACGATCGGCCAGGCTGAAATCGCCAGGAGCGCCCCGAAGACCAACGCTTCGATGGCAAACTCCACGTGATTTTCGGTCGCGAAATAATCTCGAGCGAACTGGCGAATGGATCGACGTCTTGCCGATGTTTTGGCTCGCTCCCTTTTGAAAACGGTTCGGTTAATCGTGATTATGCGCATGACTGAGCGTAATCGCCGCCCGTGCGCGGTCAGGTTACGAATTGTCAAAACGACGTGACGATTCGGTAACAACGCTCGATTTCCGCTCTGATTATTTGGAGCGATGCTCGGCGCAAAACTGCCGGATCTGATTGTTGATCTTGTCCCGGACGCGGCGCATCTCATTCGTTTTTTGTTCGAGAGTGCCGCTCAACTTCGACGGATCGGGAAACGACCAGTGCAGCCGCGTTGTCACGCCGGGGAAAATTGGGCACCCTTTGGCTTCCGATTCGTCGCAAACGGTGATGACGTAGGCGAACAATTCGCCCGATTTGAAAACATCGAACACGGCCTGCGTTTTGTTCTTTGAGATGTCGATGTCCATTTCACGAAGGACCTCAACCGCGAGGGGATTGAGCGTGCCCGGCTCGAGCCCGGCACTGTGGGCCTCGAAAAATTCTCCGCACCGTTTGTTCAGCAAAGCAGCCGCCATTTGGCTGCGCGCGCTGTTATGCACACAAATAAATAGCACTTTCTTTTTCATATTAGAACTACTCGTCTCCCACCGGCAAAAGCCGGCACTGGCGCTCCAATCTAACGATCTTATGCGAACGCGATTTCGTCCACGGAGACCGGTGGTCTGATCGGCCGCTGCACCGGAAACGCGGGATAACGGACGAGTTCGATCCTACCGTTGACGTGCTCAACCAGGGCGGTGCAGCTTTCCACCCAGTCTCCGCAATTGTAATAAGTCACGCCGCCTAATTGATGGATCGCGGCGCTGTGAATGTGCCCGCACAACACCGCGTCGACGCAGAATTTCTCGGCGTAGCGAACGATGGCTTTCTCGAATTCCCCGATAAAATTCACCGCGTCTTTAACACGTTTCTTGGCGTAAGCGCTGAGCGACCAATAGCCGAGACCGAACCGGCGGCGCACAAAATTGATCGTCGGATTAAGCGAGAGCAAAAACTGGTATCCGGCATCGCCGAGATAGGCGAGCCATTTCGCATTCTGGACGACGGTGTCCAGCTCATGTCCGTGGATGGTCAGTAAACGACGGCCATCGGCGGTGTTGTGAATGGCGTGCGGTTGAATCGAAATGTTGCCGTAAGCTCCGGCAAATGTGCTCACGAACTCGTCGTGATTTCCGGGAATGTAGATTACTGGCACGCCCTTGCGCGCTTTGCGCAGAATCTTTTGGATCACGTCGTTATGCTGCTGCGGCCAATACCGGCCACGGCGCAATTGCCAGATGTCGATCAAATCGCCGACGAC
>JALYKJ010000122.1 GCA_030774845.1 Verrucomicrobiota bacterium | reverse complement strand
TCAGTTTCGAAACAAAGTTCGCGACAACGCGCTGAGTTTCTTCATTCAGCGCTGCGGTTTCTGGAAATAGCGAAGCGGTGTGACCATCGTCACCCAATCCGAGCAAAATCAAATCGTGCCGGTAAATCTGTACCCCGCGTTGCGCGGCCAAAAGATCGAGATCGTCCTGGTATTGCTCGGCCGCGATTTGCGGATCGATCTCACCGCGCATTCGCATAATTGATTTTTCAGGCACGGCGGCTGGAACGAACAAAGTTTCGCGCGCCATCCGAAAATTGCTTTGCGTGTCATCCGGCGGGACACAGCGCTCATCCCCGAACGTGATCAAAATGCGCTCCCACGGAAGATCGCGGCCGATGCGCGCAATTTCGGAATAAACCGGCCGCGGTGTATTTCCGCCTGAAAGTGCGATCCGGAACTCGTGCCGCTCTGCCAGCGCTTTATGCGCAAGATTGACAATAAAATTCGCCGCGGACGCGACGAAGCTTTTTGTGCGGACGACTTCGGCGCTCATGAGAAAAGAAATGCGCTGCTTTTACTCGTTGTGCGCACTGGGACTACGATCATTTCCTCTCCCTTTCGCAAGGGGAGAGGCGAAGCAGCGACAGCACACGCGTGAGAGGCATTCAGATGGCGCAGTGCGATTGGCCACGCTTTTCCAAATAGAGCTGATGATATTCTTCGGCGCGCCAGAATTTCGGAGCCGGCTCGATCTGCGTGACGACCGGGCGATTGAATTTTCCACTTCCCGCAATCTTTTGCTTCGACGCTTCGGCCGCGGCTTTTTGTTCCGGCGAATGATAAAAGATCACCGAGCGATACTGCGTCCCCACATCGGGACCTTGTCGATTCAGCGTAGTGGGATTGTGATTCGACCAAAAAACATCAAGAAGCTGATCGTAATGGATTTGAGAAGGGTCGAATTCCAATTGGACGACCTCGGCGTGGCCGGTCTCATCGCTGCAAACATCTTCGTAGCTCGGATTATCTTTGTTTCCACCCGCATACCCGACGGCCGTCGATGTGACGCCTTTCAGTTTGCGGAAGGTTTCTTCCACGCCCCAAAAACAACCCGCCCCGAACGTCGCTTTCTCTGTCGTCATGCCAAATGATCGAACGTCTGCGGATAAGGCGCAACCGCAGTCGAGTTGGCGCTTGAATTTGCGGCGGCATGCAACAACGATGTTGATGTCATGCCCGCGCCCACTACCGTCGAGCAAACTCGCGCGCCGCTACCGATTCGGCTGCTGAACAAGTGCGGCGCCGCGCTGGAAAAGATCGGTATAAGATCGACACCTCCCTCTCCCACCAAATTGATCGAGGCGGCAAAGCGCCGCTATCATCTCAACGATTTTGGCCCCGGTGATTTTTTCGAGCCGCTCTCCCGTTTGCTGGAATCCTGCCACCGCGAGGCGCGACTCAACGTGATTGGAAAAATGGCGCTGCGAAGCGATGTCGTGCGAATCTTGTGTAATCGTCTTCTCCTTCAGCGCGATCGCCAGATTTATCCCGAGATCGCGCAACAAGAAATCCGCGAGCCGTTATTCATCGTTGGCTTGCCACGCAGCGGAACGACTCTGTTGCACGCTCTCCTCGCCGCCGACCCGGCGCATCGGGCGCCGCTGACGTGGGAAGTGATGTCGCCATCACCGCCGAGTTCGGAAGATCGCCAACAGCGAATTCAGCAGGCGTCCCGAAATCTCGCTGTCTTGCGCTGGCTGGCGCCAACCTTCGAAAGTGTGCATGCGACGGGCGCCGAGTTGCCACAGGAATGCGTCTCACTGATGAGCCCCACATTCATGAGCGATCAGTTCGACACGATGTACAACGTGCCGTCGTATCGGGCGTGGTTTTTCAATCAGGACTTGCGGCCGGCTTACCAATTTCATCGCCGCTGCCTCGAACAATTGCAGTTCCGCCGGTCAGCGGAGCGATGGGTCCTCAAAGCACCGGCACACATGTTCGCCGCGCCTGCCTTATTGTCGATCTACCCGGACGCGCGATTCGTTCAAATCCATCGCGACCCGATGGAAGCGGTCGTTTCGGTTTCAAGTCTGGTGACAATTTTGCGGCGCGTCTTTAGTGATGCGGTCGATCCGGTGCAGATCGGTCGCGATGCGCTGACTTATTGGTCGCAAGCGCTAAAAACTTTCCTGCGCGCGCGTGATCAGTTGCCGGCTTCACGTGTTTGCGAT
>JALYKJ010000121.1 GCA_030774845.1 Verrucomicrobiota bacterium | reverse complement strand
CCTTTGCCCCACGCCCAAACGAGACCTTCAATTAAGAGAAGCAGAAAGACGAGAATCGCGATGAACGCGCCGATGGGCAAACCGGTAAACGCGACCGCGAACGGAACCAGAAAAATCGCTTCCACGTCGAAGATCAGAAAAATGATGGCGTATAAATAATACTGCGACCGGAACTGAATCTGTGCTTCACCGATTGATTCGACGCCGCATTCGTAGATCGCATTTTTCTGAGCGCCAGGCTTAGGCGGCTGAAAAAACCTTCGCCAAAGCCACGCCAGTCCGAGCGGCAGCAACGGAAACGCCAACGCCACGCCCGCGAAAATGACGATGAACAAGTACGGATTTGGAGTCATTCCTGTGAAAACTTAATCAGCCACAGATCAACACAGATTTACACTGATAGGCAGAAGCAATACTACTACTCTTTAATCTGTGTTTCATCAGTGTTAATCGGTGGCC
Organism: Verrucomicrobiota bacterium; assembly: GCA_030774845.1. Classification (GTDB taxonomy): domain Bacteria; phylum Verrucomicrobiota; class Verrucomicrobiia; order Chthoniobacterales; family UBA10450; genus AV40. Next base: position 2,002 of record JALYKJ010000121.1, on the reverse strand, counting down.
AACGATCGACCTAAGAGCCAAGTGCCCAAACGCGAATCGACCAGACCGTTCACGTTCTTTTTTCTGGTGCTGCCGTACGGCATCAGCAGTGGCTTTGTTTCCATCACTCTGCCGTTTGTTTTGGTGCGCGCGGGATTTTCGGTGGCGCTGGCGGCGTCGATCGTTGCCATCGGCGTGTCGGCAAATCTGTGGCGATTTCTCTGGGGACCGGTGGCGGACCTTACGCTGACGGCGCGCCGTTGGTATCTGTTGGGCTTGGGCGCATCCGCGGCCACTTTGTTGCTGGTCGCGCTCCTTCCGCTTCATCAAAACGCGGTAGCTATTCTAATGACGGTTGTTTTCATCTCGCAAGTCGCCGGAACATTGATCGTGCTTCCCGTCGGTGGTTTGATGGCGCACACGGTTGCCGAAAACGCGAAGGGTCGTGCTGCGGGTTGGTATCAGGCCGGAAATCTTGGCGGCAACGGCATCGGCGGTGGTGTTGGCGTTTGGCTGGCCAGCCATTTTTCCAACCAGCTTGCCGGCGGAGTGCTCGCGGTCGCGATGCTCGCTTCGGCGGTCGCGATTTATTTTACGTCTGATGTTCGCATCGTCTCACACGAAACCCTGGGCGAGCGCATGCGCATTTTATGGCGGGACATTTTCTCGATGGTGCGCGCGGCCATTCCGCTTTTCACGATTGTGCTGGTTTGCTCGCCCATTGGCGCCGGCGCGATGAACAATCTTTGGTCGGCCGTCGCGCCCGACTGGAGCGCGTCTCCCGACCAGGTCGCGCTGGTGAGCGGTGTCTTGAATGGCGTGATCAGCGCGGTCGGATGTATCATCGGCGGTTGGGTCGCCGATCGTATTGGGCGTTGGTGGTCTTACTTTGGTTCAGGCGTGCTCATTGCGCTCGTCGCGATCATCATGGCTGTGGCCCCGCGCACGCCGAACGCATTTACTATCGGCGTTCTCGCTTACGCACTCACCTGCGGAATGGCTTACGCCGCCTTCTCCGCGATTGTGTTACTTGCCATCGGCCGCGGCGCCGCATCCACGAAGTACGCGACGCTCTCTTCGTTAGGCAATCTCCCCGTTGTTTACATGACGGCGTCTGACGGCTGGGTCCACGACCGTTTCGGCACGGCCTGCATGCTGCATTCCGAGGCGCTCATCGCAATTGTCTGCATCGTCGTCGCGTTGGCCGTTCTGCGATGGATCAATCCGACAAAGCGATCGCGAGAGTGAAGCGTTATTCCTTGATTAAACAATCACTCACCGCTTTTCTTCATCGAGCGTGAGCGATTCTCTCGACCAAATTTTCATCCACGCAAAACAGTGGCTGCTCTCCTTCATTAGCGGTCGCGCGCCGGATTGGCTGATTCAAATTGTCTCGAGTTTACTCAACATCGCCGTCTTGCTCGGCGTTTTTCTGACACTTTTCGCGCTCATTTCGGTTCTGGAACGGAAAATTCTCGGGCGCATGCAAAATCGTTATGGCCCGAATCGCGTCGGCCCGTTCGGCCTTTTTCAACCCGTCGCCGACGGAATCAAAATGTTGATCAAAGAGGACATCGTCCCGGCGCGCGCGGACAAGATTGTCCATTTTCTCGCGCCGGTTTTGATCGCGGCGGCAGCGATTCTCACTCTCGGCGTTATTCCTTACGGACGGAACATGACGCCATTCACAATCGACGGCGGGATTCTCTTTTTCTTTGCCGTCGGATCGGCGACGGAACTGGCGGTGTTCATGGCCGGGTGGGGGAGCAACAACAAGTACTCGATGTTGGGCGCGATGCGTGCGATCGCGCAGATGATCAGTTACGAATTACCGCTCATCATCACGGTGCTTCCGGTGGTGATGATCGTCGGCTCATTGAATCCCGATAAAATCGTCAGCGCTCAAAGTCATTACTCGCTTGGCTTCGTGCCGCATTGGTTCGTCTTCACGCCTTGGGGCGCGGTCGCTTTCATTTTGTTTTTTGTCTCCGGGCTGGTCGAATCAAACCGAACGCCGTTCGAT
>JALYKJ010000120.1 GCA_030774845.1 Verrucomicrobiota bacterium | reverse complement strand
GCACCATGTAAGTCGCGCCGTAAAGTGTGTCCGGCCGGGTCGTGAAAATGCGAATTTTGTTATTGTCGATCTTGAAATCGACTTCGGCGCCTTCACTGCGGCCGATCCAATTTCGCTGGAGTAATTTGATTCCTTCCGGCCAATCGAGGCCGTCTAATTCGTTGATTAATCTCTCGGCATAAGCCGTAATGCGTAACATCCATTGCCGCATCGGGCGCCTGACAACCGGAAATCCGCCCACTTCGCTTTTTCCATCGACCACTTCTTCGTTCGCCAAAACCGTCCCGAGCTCAGGGCACCAGTTTACGGGGACATCGGCAACGTAAGCGAGCCGGACTTCATCCGGATTTTTGCCGCGATACGTTTTAATCGGCTCGGCCTGGTTCGTTTTCGGATTGAACCAGGAATTGTAAATCTGAAGAAAAATCCACTGCGTCCATTTGAAGTAACACGGATCGGTCGTGTTGATTTCACGTTCCCAATCGTAAGAGAAACCGATCCGTTTCAGCTGGGATTTAAATTTAGCGACGTTCTCGCGCGTGGTAACGGCGGGATGCTGGCCGCTCTTGATCGCGTACTGTTCCGCCGGCAGACCAAACGCGTCCCAGCCCATCGGATGCAAAACGTTGAATCCGCGCATCCGCTTGTAACGGGCGATGATGTCGGTCGCGGTGTAGCCTTCCGGATGTCCGACGTGCAAACCGGCACCGCTCGGATACGGAAACATATCGAGCACGTAGAACTTCGGTTTGCGCGAATCGAAATTCTTCTCGCCGGGATTAGGCGCGTGAAAAATCTGGCGCTCGTCCCAGATCGCCTGCCACTTGGGCTCAATCCGATCGAACGGATAAGGTTTGCGGCGCTCGCTGCTCATTGAATATCTCTTAGGAAAGCAGGAAAGCAGGAAAAGAAAATGGATTTGCTCTTGGCTACTCGCAATCCGAACAAAACGCGCGAATTTCGCGAATTACTCGGACAAGCCTTCGACGTGATCGATCTCAGCTCGTTTCCGGAAATCGCGATCCCGGAAGAAACTGGCCAGACATTCGAAGAAAACGCCGCATTGAAAGCAATAGCGGCTTCGCAAGATCGACCCGCCTTCGCAAAACGCCAGTCCGGCTCGGACCTAGGGCGCGGCCGGGCTCTCCTCGTGATCGCGGATGATTCGGGCCTCGAGGTGGACGCGCTCGGCGGTGCGCCGGGAATATATTCAGCCCGCTACGCAGGTGAAAACGCGAGCGACGCAGAAAACGTCGATAAATTGCTTCGTGAATTAGGCGCGCGAAACGTCGCCGGCAAAAAACGGTCGGCGCGGTTCCGGTGCGTAATCGCGCTGGCGCAAAACGGGAAACTGCACGGCACGTTTGAGGGCGTGGTCGAAGGAAACATTGTCGATCCGCCCCGCGGAACGGGCGGTTTCGGTTACGATCCAGTGTTTCAACCGGATGGATTTGAGCAGACGTTTGCCGAAATGGCGCCTGAATTAAAAAATACAATCAGTCACCGCGCAAAAGCGATTGCCACGCTGCGGGAAGGCCTCCCCGATATCGCAAATTAATGCGGAGGAGGCGGAGGTGGAGGCGGCGCGCCGGGAGCACCAGGAGTGCCGGGAGCAGCAGCGGGCCCACCTTGGGCCGCGCGAATCTGGTAGCCGACTTTCGGAATCCCGGCTCGTCGGACTTTATCCAGCACAGTAATTACGTCGCCATGACGCGCCATACCTTCAGCGCTGATCGATATCTTGATATTCGGATTGGCTTCGTGCAATCGGTAGAGGCGCGACATGATTTCCTCGTCCGTGACGTACTGTCCATCGAAACTGACAGCGTTGCCCGCGCCAACGCGGATTGACACATAGTCCTTCACTTGCTGCGGCGGTGGCGCCTGCGCCGATGGCAAAGCGACCTTGATTCCTTTCATGTGAGTTTGGCTCAAGCTCACCATCATAAAGCTCGCGAGCAGAAAGAACATGATGTCGATCAACGGAATGATCTCGATCCGCGCTTTCTTGTGCGGGATGGGTGAGGCGAAGTTCATGGCTCTAGATCGATGAGCGTGTGGCCGAGCTCGGAGTTGCCCCCGAGATTTCAATTTCTTTGCGCGATTTATTTTGCGCTTCCAACATAACCTCCAGGTTCGTCGCCGCCGTCTGCAGTTCGAACTCTAAGTTAGACACCCGGGACG
>JALYKJ010000119.1 GCA_030774845.1 Verrucomicrobiota bacterium | reverse complement strand
CGTTGCGTCTTGATCGCCATGCCCAACAGGATTTTCAAATCAATCGTCGCCATAATTTTTGCGACATCTTACCGACACACACCACAGACGATGAGTGACAGTGGATGATCGTCGACAAAACCATGGGGGATACGGATTTCTCACTTGCCTCTACGATCTTTCGCGATTTAAGCTCGCGAAAATTTTCGAGCAACAATTGGCAGATCGATAAATCTGATATCTCCACGCGACAGACTTAACGAGTCCGAGTGCCACCGCTATTAGGGAAAACCTTACACGCGATCGTCGCCGCGACGATTCGTTAGGCTTGGGCCGAGACCAGCCCGGTCCGAATCGCGAAACGGACCAAGCCCGGAACGTCATGAATGCGCAATCTCTCCATTAGCTGCAGCCGGTGCGATTCAACCGTCTTAACGCTAATTCCAAGAAGATCAGCTATTTGTTTCGTATTCTGCCCTTCGGCGATGTGTTGCAATATTTCCCGTTGTCGAAGCGTAAGCTGCTCCAATTTTGGATCGATATTTCTCGCCTCTTTCTTTGCCGCGGCGATGTTGGCTATCTCGACCCGCTTCCAGATTCCGTTCCGAACCGTAACCGCGAACTGGTGTGTGTGCGCCGCGTCGAGGATTTGCTCAGCTCCGGTCAGCGTGAGCGGAAACGTGCAAGCGATAATCATTGGTTGACCCGTCAGTATGAAATTCAGTTTTTCCTCGTACTTGCAAAACCCGCCTTCAGGTAAACGGGCGCGCAGCCAGGCGGAACTCCCGTGAAATCTTAGGCCCTGAAACCCTCGCGCGAGCGCTCGATCAAGTTTCCTTTGCAACCGGCCCGTTGCTTTAGAGAGGTCGAGCATACCATTCGCGCCAAACCATTTCTTGCGAGTCACGATCTCGATGTTGCGGTTCCTCGATTGCCGCTCGAAATCAGGCAGCTCCTTGCGGAAGGCGTCCTTTGCGTCTTTTACGGTCAGAAATTCGTGCCTGCTGATATAAGAAAGGCAAAACTCCTTACCTTCCAACCCCGTCTTGAAAAAGGAGACGAGAATATCGCGCAGATCCTTCTTCGTTTCATAAAAGATGCAGAAATGTGAACCCCACGGCACATCTCCCACTAAAGGGAGTCCGGTCTCCCGCAGCCATTGTTTCCCGTCTGGGAGCATAACGTGCTCGCCGCGATCGGCCTGATCGCGCGTTCCAAGGTGCAATTCGGAGATAGAAGTCCGGTACATCGTTTTCCTTCGGTTCGGCCACACGATCGACCCATTCGCGTTTTCGCGTCACTGCACGTTAGGAAGGTTTCTTCCCCTCGCGAAAGAGTTAATCTCGATTCTCCCTTTCGAGTGAGTCCATGCCTGACGAACTCGAAATTAGGGAGAACCTTATTCGATGCTCCTTCGGCTGCGCTGATCCGTTAACTTTCGGACGAAACCAACCCCGTGCGAATCGCGAACCGGACCAGGCCGGGGACATTGTCGATCTTCAACCGGCGCATCAATTGCAAGCGATGCACCTCAACGGTCTTCACACTGATCCCCAGCAAGTCCGCGATTTGCTTTGTATTCTGTCCTTTTGCGACAAGCTGCAATATTTCGCGCTGTCGAAACGTGAGCTGCTCCAGCTCCGGGCTGGTGGTTTGTCTGGCTTCTCTCTTTGCCGACTCGATATCGGCTATCTCAACCCGCTTCCAAGCGCCTTTTCGCACCGTGACGGCGAATTGATGTGTCCGCGCCGCATCGAGAATATCCTCGGCACCGCTAAGTCTGAGCGGAAAAGTGCAGGCCGCGATCATTTGCTCACGCGTAAGCTGGCCATCGAATTTTTGTTCGAACTCGCGAAAGCTCCGCGCGTGCAAATTGTCTCGCATCCAAGCCGGACTGCCAGTCAGCCGCGTGCCGCTAAATCCCCTCTTCGCTGCCTCGCTAACCTTTTGGCGGAACCGAGCGATCGCTTTAGAAATGTCTACCGCGCGACCAGTCAGAAACCATTTGTGATACGGCACGATTTCAATCTTCCCTTTCTTTAACAACCGATCGAAGTCAGGGACAGCCTCATGTAAAATCGCCTTTGCTTCATTAATCGTTAGCAATTCGGAGTTTGCGACAATCCAGAGACAGAACTCGTTGGCTTGCAGCCCGGCTTTGAAGAACGGTACCACAATTTCGAGCAAATCCTTCTTCGTTTCGTAAAAGATGCTGAAATGCGTGCCCCAGGGGACTTCACCGACTGCTTCAAGTCCTGTGTCCCGCAGCCTCTGTCCGTTTACCGTTGGCGCCGGTTTCATCCTTTTATCCTGCGAGTAGAGACGCAAAGATCGACGATGTCGATCTTTAGGCAGCCGTCGCACCAATTAGTTCGCTTTTCAAAAACTCGGCCACCTTCACAGCTACATTCGTCCCACGGCCGTCGCCCTGTCCGGCCTAACGCCCGCCCGCACTGCGCTCCGGGGAACATACTCTTAAGAGTACAATCGAAATTCGAGCCGCCGTGGCCTTTAACAAGTTACACTTTGCGCCTCACGAACCGAAGACTTGGAGAAACGCGACTTCGAACGCGAGCGCTTCCTGAATGTTGCGACCGAGGTGGTCCCGCAATTCTTCCAGCCGCTGAATTCGTCGCAACACTTCCGGTGTGCTGAAACGTTCGGCAAGCGCGGCGGTTTCCTTTTTTGCCGCAGACAAATCGCGCCGGGTGACTTTGCTGCACGCGCGCAAAACGTCCGACCAGAATTCGAGCAACACCTCCATCAGCGCCGCGCGACGCTGAATGTAGAGACTCTCGGTCAACGCCTTGTAATAATCTTCGCGATCGTCCAACCAGGCGCCGTCGGTCGAGTTCCGATAACGCGCTTCCTCACTTTTTAACGCCTCGGCCGTTTGCGCTTTGATTTGTTCGCGAATCTTTCCTAGCAACGACTGCAGACCCTGCCCGACACGATAGGCTTGCTGGACGCTCCAACTTTTCTCAAGCGCGGCATCGCGAAGCAATTCCACCAGTTCAGCGCGCTCCGGCATTTCCATTTCTTCGCCATTCGCCGCCAACGGAATAGAAATGCAACGCGACACAATCGTGTCCGGCAAAGCTTCCGGCAATGCGCTCAACAGAAGTAATAGCGAATTGCTCGGCGGCTCTTCCAGTGTTTTCAAAAACGCATTGGCGGCCTGCGGCTGCAAACGATCCGCTTCGGCAATGATTGCCACCTTTCGCCGGCCATCGCTGGCGCGCATCTGCAGTCCATGCTCGAGCTCACGAATCTGCTCGATCAAAATTCTTCGCGACTTCGACTCCGGCTCGGCCACAAAAATCTCCCGCGCCTTTGACGAAAAAACATCATCGGCGTCGGTCCCGTTGACGACGCTGGCAAGTTTCGCTGCCAATTCGCGTTTGCCGCTCCCAGCAGGCCCCGAAATCAAATAGGCGTGCGCCAAGCGCTTCTGGTCATGCGCGCGCCGCAAAAATCCAATCGCTGCTTTGCGAGTAAACGCCATATCAATTTTCTGACTTCACGAGACTTGGAAAACGCGAACAAAGCATTTTCCAAATCTGCTCCTCGATGTCGTCTAGAGATTGCCATCCCTCGATGATCACAACCCGATCTCGCTGCCATTTGGCAAGTTCCTGATAACCGTCGCGAACCCGTTCGTAAAATTCGTCCGATTGCTGTTCCATCCGATC
>JALYKJ010000118.1 GCA_030774845.1 Verrucomicrobiota bacterium | reverse complement strand
ACATTGGCGAGACTCGGCACGCCGGCCATGAATGCGATCACGATTCCGGCAAGCGCACCGCCGGCGATGTAACCGGATGCATGCAACACTCCGGGACTTTTGTCGCCTTCGGCGGTCAATTCGACTTCGCTCAGATTTTTGTGCCGGAATTTTCGGTGCAGATATTTGTCGACCAGCAAGCGCACCATTCCGCCGACGAAAATGGGGCTCGATGACGACAGCGGAAGATAAACTCCGACCGCGAACGCGAGCGACGGAATGCCGCTCATTTCGAGCACGATCGCGATCATCACGCCGAGCAGCACCAGCGCCCACGGCAATTGACGGCTGAGAATGCCTTTGATGATGTAGGACATCAAAGTCGCTTTTGGGGCGATGAACTTATCGACCTTAGTTCCGTCGGGCCGCTCCTTGTGCGTTCCGTTGATGCCCGGATCGACAAGATATACGATCGCGCCCTTGTCATCGACGAGGTAACGCTGCGATGCTCCGCCGGCGGGATCGGGCCGTTGCCAAACGCGATACGTATTCGAATCCTGCGCCGCTTGCGGGCCGCTTAACTTTTCCGATGTGCCGAGTTGATCGGCCGGCGCGCGCAAACCTGCGGCTGAAGCTTCAAGCTTCGCCACCGGCACATAAACTGTGTAGGAGTTGTTGACCTTCAGCAGAATTGGACCAAGCGCCAGCGCAGAAGCGAGCGCGCCGCAGAGAATGGCAATTTGTTGAAACTTCGGTGTCGATCCAATGAGAAACCCTGTTTTCAAATCCTGTGACGTGGTGCCTCCGTTGGAAGCGGCGATGCAAACAATGCCGCCGATCGACAGCGCGGTGACGAAGTAATGGGGCCCGGTCCAGCCGACGATTAGAAAAATAAGACACGTCAAAAGCAACGTCGCGACGGTCATTCCCGAGATCGGATTCGATGAGGAACCGATCTCGCCGGTCAGTCGTGATGAAACGGTCACGAACAGAAAGCCGAACGCGACGATGAGCAGCGCGCCGAGCAGGTTCCACCGCAAATTCAATTGGGGCGCGACGATCATGACGAGGAGGAGCGCGATCACTCCGCCGACGACAATTTTCATCGACAGATCCTGATCGGTGCGCGGCACTATTGGGCCGCGGCCATGCGTGCCGCGCAAATCGGCCAGTCCACCTTTTAATCCGTGCCAGATGATCGGCAGCGAACGAATCAAACTGATAATCCCGCCCGCGGCCACCGCGCCCGCGCCGATGTAAAGGACATAAGCATTGCGCACATCGTCCGGAGTCATATCGGCGATCGGCATTTTTCCCGGAGAAACAACGCCAACGACGTGGTCGCCGAAAAATTTGATCGCTGGGATCAAGACGAGATACGAAAGCACGCCGCCCGCGCACATGATCGACGCGATGCGCGGTCCGATGATGTAACCGACGCCAAGCAGCGCGGGATTAATTTCCACGCCAACGGAACCGCCTTTAAACGGCGGGCCGAAAATTTTCTCCGGGATTTCTTTCCAACCGAAGAGCGCCTTATCGATCACATAATAGATGAAACCGATGCCGAAGCCGGAAAAGATTGTCTTGCCACCACCGGCCGCCTGTTTGTCCTCGTTCCGGTTTGAACCCGGCGATGCCGACGATTCTTCCGACGCTATTAACACGGCGGCGCAGGCTGTGCCTTCGGGATATTTGAGGAGCCCGTGCTGATCGACAATGAGCGCGCGTCGCAACGGAATCATCATTAGAATTCCAAGCAAACCTCCGAGGACCGCGACGAGCATTACGCGTGTGATTTCCAAATCGAAACCGAGAATCATGATCGCGGGCATCGTTACCCCGAGGCCGAAGGCAATCGATTCGCCGGCCGAACCGGCAGTTTGCACGATGTTGTTTTCGAGAATGGTCGCGCCGCGCAGACCCATCTTGGAAAGAAGCCGGAAGATGGTGATCGAAATAACAGCGACGGGAATTGACGCGCTGACGGTCAACCCAACTTTGAGGACGAGATAGAGCGAGGATGCGCCGAAAACTATTCCGAGGAGTGTGCCGATGATCAACGGAACGGGCGTGAACTCGCGCACGTGAGCTTCCGGCGGAATGTGCGGTCGAAACGAAGCGAGGAACGGGTTGGCTGGTTTGATGCCGGCGGTATCGGGATATTCCTGTTCGGTCTCGACAGCCACTGAACGAGAGCTTTCAGAAAACCTCAACAAAGCGCAAGCGTGTTTCTTTGTAGCCACGGCCCTGTGGGCCGTCTGACGTCGCATAACAACGTGGCTACACCGATGTCGATCTTGCAATCAAATCCTGGCTCGGTATTCGTGAATCGATGAAACGGAAATGGAACTGGCCGCTGTGGGTTGGGTTCATTGTCGCCGTCGGCGGTTTGTTCACTTACGAATTCTTCGCCCAATTTCCGATCACGCGCGATTTTCCGTGGGCGAATCTTTTGCTCTTTGGCATCGGCGCCGCTCTGCTGCTGGTCGGCTTGTTCCGTGCGTTTGGGCGACCGCAAGTTTATCGCGGCAAAATCTTCGGTTCGATCTTCATTGTAATCAGCATTCTTTTCTTCGCCTTTTTTGCTTACGAGATTTTTTACGTGCTTCGACAAGTTCCGCTTTCAGCACAAGCGCCGCGCGTCGGCGAAAAAGCGCCAGGGTTTTCATTGCCCGACCAAAACGGCAAGTCCGTGGCGTTGGCGGATCTGCTTTCTTCCGACGGCGCGATCCTGATCTTTTATCGCGGACATTGGTGACCGCTTTGCAACTCCGAGTTGCGGAGTTTTCAGCGGCGTCTTTCCTATTTTCAAGCGCGAGGAGTTCGCATGGCCGCGATAAGCGTTGATTCGATTGAAATCAATCGCAGCCATTCTCAAAAGATGGGTTACACGTTTCCACTTCTTTCGGACGCCGACGCCGGAGTGATTCGCCGTTACGATGTTCTTCATCGCGGCGCCGGACCGAAAAACACGGACATTGCGCGACCAGCTGAGTTTTACGTTGATGGGAACGGCACGGTTCAGTGGGTGAACCTCACCGAGAACATCGCCGTGCGCGCGCGCCCGGAACAAGCGCTGAACGCGATCGATGCGATGAAGCCTGGCCGGCGCGATTGACGGCGCTTCGACGACTTAATAACTTCAGCGCACGTGCAGGCGGAACTGGAACAACTACTCGTTCTTCAAGATCGACAGCAAAAGATCAGGCAAATCGAGAACGAGATTAGAAATCTGCCACTACAACAGAAGCATCTCGAATCGCAGCTCGCGGAAAGCGCTGCCAGTCTCGACGCGTTGAAGCACAAAGCGCGACAAGTTGAGGTCGAGCGCAAAAAGCTCGAGCTCGACGTCGGTATCCGCAACGAGAGCATTTCGCGATTGAAGACGCAGCAATATCAAACGCGCAAGAACGACGAATTCCAAGCGATGGGGCACGAAATCGAGCGTTACGAAAATGAAATTCGCAAGCTCGAAGACGAAGAGCTCGAGTTGATGGAACAGGCGGAAAAGCTCAAAACGGAACTCGAGGCGGCGGAAAGAATGGCCAAGGGGACGAAGGAATCGATTTCGCGTCAGCTGACAGACCTAGATGCGAAATCAAAGACGCTCGAGAGCCGGGAACGGGAACTGGCAAAAGAGCGGAGCGAACTTTCATCGAGGATTGACGAAGATTTGCTGAATCGGTTCGAGCGACTGTTCGCGAGCAGAGGCGACTCCGCCATCGTCGCTGTCGAGCATGGCGTTTGCACCGGTTGCCACATGAAGTTGACCACCGCGACGGTGAAAGACGCGGAAGCTGGCAAGGAAATTGTTAGCTGCGAACAGTGCGGCCGAATTCTTTACGTTGCGCGATAGCGCTCAGACGTTGAACCGGAACGTGATCACGTCGCCGTCCCGGACTTCGTAGTCTTTTCCCTCGATCCGCAGCTTTCCAGCTTCGCGCGCTTTCGCGAACGAACCCAGCGCGACCAAATCCTCGTAAGCGATCGTTTCCGCTGCGATAAAGCCGCGCTCGAAATCGGAGTGGATCGCGCCCGCCGCGGCCGGCGCTTTTTCACCGGCATGAATGGTCCAGGCGCGTGTTTCCTTTTCTCCAGTCGTCAAAAAGGTGCGTAGACCAAGCAAATGATAAACCGCGCGAATGAGCGCGTGCACGCCGCTGTCTTCCACGCCGAGGCCGCGCAAATATTCAAGCGCTTCTTCTTCGCCCAGATCGACTAATTCCGCCTCAATTCGCGCGCTGATAACCACGGCTTCGGTAGCAAAATGGTGCCGCGCATAATCCTGAACAAGATCGACATGTTTTGTGGCCGCATTTGAACGATCGTCTTTCGAGATCGCACCCAGATCTGTTTCGCCAACGTTGCACGCGAAAATGGATGGCTTTGAGGTCAGCAGAAAGAAATTTCGCGCAATCGTCTTTTCCTCCGGATTCAACTCGGCTGTAATTGCCGGTTTGCCGGCATCGAGATGCGGCAGCAATTTGTCGATCACCGCGCTGTCGATTTTTGCGGCCTTTTCCCCAGCGCGAACTTCCTTCTGCAATCGGTCGCGTCGTTTTTGCAACGAGGCAAGATCCGCGAGCACCAGCTCGGTGTTGATCACATCGATGTCGCGAATTGGATCTATTGTCGCGCTGACGTGATGGACCTCGGTGTTCTCGAAACAGCGCACCACTTGCACGATTGCATCCACCTCGCGAATGTGCTGGAGAAATTGATTCCCCAGGCCTTCGCCCGCGCTCGCGCCTTTGACCAGACCAGCGATATCGACAAACTCAATGGCGGTCGGGGTGATTTTTTTGGAATGTGAAATCTCAGCGATTTTTTGCAACCGCGAGTCGGGCACCGTAACGATGCCGAGGTTGGGATCGATGGTGCAAAAAGGATAATTCTCCGCTGGCGCCTTGTGTGTGCGGGTAACGGCATTGAAAAGCGTGGACTTCCCGACGTTAGGCAACCCGACGATCCCCGCGCTGAGCATTATGCTTCTGTAGCGGCGGTCTGTGACCGTCGCAAAATTTTCTGACAAAATCTTTTGCCGAAGAAGCCGCGAGATTCTATCGCGAAGTGGTGGCGATCAGGCCCCTCTTGGTAAATAGTTCCATCTCGATCGGGCTGTAGTTCAGCTTGGTAGAACGCTTGAATGGGGTTCAAGAGGTCGTGGGTTCAAATCCCGCCAGCCCGAGGTATTCTCTACTGTTTGAATTAAGGTTGAACAGCGCGCCAGTCAGCTGCCACAATCAAAGTGTCCTCCTATGAACCCAAAGCGGTCGCGATTAGCGGCACTTGCTTTAGTCGGAGTAATTATACTTCCGCTACCGCCCGGCCTGGCCGATGTGCGCAGCAGAAACAACGCGGTCCGACTGAACGTCACCGCGTTCGAGCACGCTCGTCAATTGATCGGTCAAGGACGCTTCGTTTCTGACCACAAAGGACTCTGGAAGACGGATCAACCTTCGGCTGACAAGGAAAATGAATTTATTCGGGTCCACGGCTTCGACGAATATGCAAAGTGGCATCTCGCGGTGGACGAACGTCACGCCGAGAAGACAAAGGCGCGCTATAAGTTCCCATATGGCGATTTCGAAAGCCTCCACCGCTGCGGCTTGCTCGCTGTGAAAAGCAGGGCCCGTCAACGCGGCTATCCCGAGATCGAGGAAGCTGCGATTCAATTGCTGCGACTAATCGAAAAAGAAAAAGCGACGCGATAACCGTGTCATCGATTTGCTTAGGAATCCCAAGCTGTTAGAAAAGCATTGATTAATTCTGGCAGATCGTCGCTATAGCCGCCTTCAAGGATAGCGGCGATCGGGATGTCGATCTTGCTAAGCCAGGTGCCGAACGTCGCGAAGTCTTCTTGTTCGAGTGTCATTTGCACGAGGGGGTCACGTGTGTAGGCATCGAATCCCGCGGAGACGAGAATCAAGCCCGGTTTGAAGCTGATCAATTTATCGAGCGCGCGCTTGGTAACATCAACATGTTCTTTGCGCGGCGTTGGGGGTGCAACCGGATAATTGTCAATGTTCGCGAACGATTTCGCGCCGGTTCCGGGGTAGGCAGGGAATTGATGAACAGAGGCGAATCGGATTCGCGGATTTTTCGCGACAATCGCTTCCGTTCCGTTGCCGTGATGCGCATCGAAATCCCAGATCGCCACTCGCTCGGCGCCGTTCTCGAGCGCATCAAGTGCAGCGATAGCGACGTTACTAAAATAACAGAAGCCCATCGCCCGGTCGCGCGTGGCGTGATGCCCCGGCGGCCGCATCAACGCAAAAGTGCGTTCTCCGGCGAGTGCAGTGCGTGCGGCTTCGATGGCGGCGCCGGCAGATTTGAGAGCGTAGTCGTAAATTTTTGGAATCGCCGGCGTATCGAGATCGAAGTCGCCGGCCGGCTCTTTCACATGTTCGATGTGTTCGCGTGAATGCGCGCGGAGCAGTTCATCATTCGTGGCAGCGCGCGGCTCGCGCCACTGCCACTTCGGATGTCGATCTTTCAATATCGGCACGGTTTGGATGATTCTCTCTGCCCGCTCAGGATGGCCCGGACCGGAATAATCAACGCAATGCGAATCGTGAAAAATGATCATCGGGGTTGCAAGATGTCGCTCGAGCGCATATTCGACTACCTCGAATGTTGAACAGCCAGAAAATTGTCGTAGTGATGCCCGCTTATAATGCCGCGCGAACATTACAAAGAACGTACGACGAAGTGATGGAGCAGGGGATTGTCGATCTTGTCATTGTGGTGGACGACGCCAGTCATGACGAGACGGTGGCGATCGCGCGCACGCTCAAAAACGTGGAGGTGGAAGTGCATCCCAAAAACCGCGGCTACGGCGGCAATCAAAAGACCTGTTATCGGCTCGCGCTTGCCGCCGGAGCTGACATCGTGGTGATGCTTCATCCGGATTATCAATATACCCCGCAGCTTCTTCCAGCGATGGCGTCGCTGATTGCGAGCGGCCTCTATCCGTGCGTGCTCGCTTCGCGAATTCTTGGCGGCGGCGCTCTCGATGGCGGGATGCCGTGGTGGAAATACATCGCGAACCGCTTCCTCACATTCGTCGAAAATTTTTTGATCGGCGCGAAGCTTTCAGAATATCACACCGGTTATCGCGCGTTTGGGCGGAATTTGCTCGAGCGTGTGCCAATCGAGCAAAACTCGGACGATTTTGTTTTCGACAATCAGATGCTCGCCCAAATCGTCTGGCTCGGTTGCAAAATCGGAGAGGTCACCTGCCCGGCGAAGTATTTACCCGAAGGATCTTCGATTAACTTTCGCCGAAGCGTGCGTTACGGCCTCGGTTGTCTTGGGACGGCGTTGCGTTTCCGCCTGGCCCGCTGGCGGCTGCTCCCACCGCCCGTTTAACGATGCCGACAGTGCCGGCGCAGGACAGCCCGCGAAAAGATCACCGAATCACGATCGCAGTCTGCATTTTTCTCACCGCGATCATCTGGATCGTTTTTGGCCAAACACTCGGCCACGATTTCGTCAATTTCGATGACGACCGCTATGTTTACGAAAACCCAGAGGTCAGTCGTGGACTCACTCTCGGCGGATTCAAATGGGTACTGACTCATAGCCACGCGAGTCTGTGGCATCCGCTCACGACGCTGAGCCACATGGCGGATTGTCAGATTTATGGATTGAAGGCCGGCGGCCATCATTTCACCAACGTCGCTTTGCATAATATCGGAGCGGTGCTGCTTTTTTTGGTTTTCCGGGCAATGACCGGCTGCATTTGGCGAAGCGCATTTGTCGCGGCGATTTTTGCTGTTCATCCGATGCGGGTTGAATCAGTCGCATGGATCGCGGAGCGCAAAGATGTGCTCAGCGGCGTTTTTTTTATGCTAACGCTTGGCGCGTATCTCCGTTACGTGCGCGCACCAAATATTTCCCGCTATGTGACGGTGTCGATCTTCCTCGCGTGCGGATTGATGTCGAAGGCGACTTTTGTGACTGTGCCGCTCGTGCTGTTGTTGCTGGATTACTGGCCGCTGCAACGCGCGAATGATTTTCGCGCGTGGCGACGAATGATTATCGAGAAAATTCCATTGTTCGCGCTTTCGGCTGCCGCATCGGTCGCAACCATGTTCGCGCAGACAGTCACGATGGCTTCGCTGGAGCAGTTGCCGCTTTTGCCCCGGCTCAAAAACGCCGCCGTCAGTTTGATCGCTTATATCCGGCAAATGTTCTGGCCGACGGACCTGGCCGTGTTCTATCCGCATCCGCACGATCAATTAAACATTTGGATCATTGTCGCGGCCGCAGTCTTGATCATTGCGATCACAGTCGTCGCGATCTTGGTTCGCCAGAAACATCCGGCCGTCTTCGTCGGATGGTTTTGGTATCTCCTTCTGCTCGTTCCAGTACTCGGCATCGTTCAGGTCGGTCTGCAAGCGCGGGCCGATCGGTTCACTTATTTGCCGCACATTGGAATGACAATGTTGCTGACGTGGACGTGCGCGGATTTGACGCAACAAACGCGGAATCGTCAAGTCGTTCTGACTTCAGTGGCGACATGCGCAATCGCGGCCTCTATCATCCTGGCCTACCAGCAAACAACTTATTGGCGCGACAGTATTTCACTTTGGGAGCACGCCTTGGCAGTGACGCCGGACAATCAAACCGCCCATCAAAATCTAGCGGCAGCTTTGTGGACGAAGGGCCGAATCGCGGAATCGCACCAACACTCGCGCGCTGCTGCCATCGCGCACGCACGCACGACGCTTAGGGATTATCCGTACGATGTCCCGACGCATAATGATCTTAGCGTCCTCCTCGTTCAAAATGGGGATGTCCGCGCCGGGATTGAGCAATGGGAAATAAGTTTACAAATCGACCCGAATGACGGGAACGCGCTGAATAATCTCGCGTGGGTGCTGGCGACTTGTCCCGCAGACGCGATCCGCGACGGGAAACTAGCGGTTGAGTTGGCAGTGAAAGCAACAACTCTTCCCAGCGTCGACGTGCCGATTGTCCTTCGGACCTTGGCCGCGGCCTACGCCGAGTCGGGCGATTTTTCCAAGGCCATCGACACAGCACAACACGCCGCCGATTTGGCGACCGCGCAAAACAACACTTCGTTGCTGGCTACCTTGCGCCATGAAATCGAACTTTATCAGGCACGCACGCCTTATCGTGAGTCGCCGCAGCAGTAAGCTCAAAGGATCGCCCGCCGTACTCGCATGAAGGTTCGTGCCCGAGCAATCGAAACGCGCTCGCCGTCGGGTTTGACGCAGCTCGGCGTTTGCGCCGTCATCGTTGTTCTAGTTTGGATTATTTTCGGCCAAACGTTGGCCCACGATTTCGTAAACTACGACGACAAAACTTACGTTTACGGAAATTCGTTGGTCAGCGCCGGCCTGAACCTGCGCGGTGTGTCGCAGGCATTTGTCGACACGCAAACCGGCAACTGGCACCCGCTCACGATCATTTCGCACATGATCGATTGCCAAATCTTCGATCTCAAAGCCGGCGGTCATCATTTCACAAACGTTTTGCTGCACACCATTGCCGCACTTTTGCTTTTCCTTTTTTTGCGCGACATCACCGGAAGATTTTGGGCGAGCGCTTTCGTCGCCGCACTTTTCGCAATCCACCCGCTGCGGGTTGAATCCGTCGCCTGGATTGCGGAACGCAAAGATGTTTTGAGCGCGGTCTTTTTCTTTTTGACCGTCGGTGCGTATGCGCGTTACGCCCGTTCGCGTTCGCTCGGGCGCTATCTCACGATGTCGATCTTGTTTGTGTGCGGACTGATGTCGAAACCGATGCTCGTGACGACACCTGTCGTTCTGCTTCTTCTCGATTACTGGCCATTCAAGCGCATCGTCGATTCAAGATCTTTTTGGCGGATGACTTTCGAGAAACTCCCGCTCTTCGCGCTTTCCATTGCGTCATCGATCATCACCTTTTTGCTGCAAGAGCGATCGACCGGATCGATTGCGCAATTGCCATTCATCTGGCGACTCCAGAATGCGCTCGTAAGTTATGTCACTTACATCTGGCAAATGTTCTGGCCCGTGGATCTCGCCGTGTTTTATCCGCATCCGGAAGATCATCTGGCGCTCTGGCAGGTGATAATCAGCGCAGGATTTTTATTGGGGATGACGTTGCTCATTTTTATTTTCCGGCGAAGTCGACCGTACCTGCTGGTCGGTTGGTTCTGGTATTTGATCATGCTCCTCCCGGTGATCGGCCTGGTGGAGGTGGGACTGCAAGGCCACGCCGATCGTTACACGTATCTGCCGCAGATCGGACTGTATCTCGCCATCACCTGGCTCGTCGCCGATGTTTCAAGTACGCTCCGGCGTCGCAAAGAAATCCTGGTCGCGGCTGCAAGCATCATAATAGTCAGTCTCGCCGGTTGCGCCTGGAAGCAAACAACCTTTTGGCGCAATAGCGAAACTCTTTGGACACACACGCTGGCAGTTACGAAGGACAACGACGTCGCCCACACCAACTTCGGCATGTTATTGACGGAACGCGGGCAATTGGACGACGCGCTCTCTCATTTTCAAGCCGCTCTCGACGTGCGCTCCAGCAGCGCTCATTCGCATTACGATTTAAGTCTCGCGCTCATTCATGGCGACATCGCCAATGCGCTCGCTCGCAAAGGCCGGTTGGACGAGGCGATGCTGCATTTGCGCGAAGCAGTGAAATTTCAGCCCGATTACGCCGACGCGCATTACAACCTTGGCACCGCGCTCTTTCAGAAAGGCGAACTGAACGAAGCGATCGCGGAATATCGGACCACGTTGTCAATCCATCCCTACGACGCGGGCGCGCATACGAGCTTAGGCAATGCTCTTGTCCAAAAAGGTTTCTTGGGCGAGGCGGTCGATCATTATGAAAAGGCTTTGCAATCAGAACCGGATTCCATCCTCCCGCTAAACAATCTCGCCTGGCTGATGTCGACTGGCCCGGATGATTCGCTGAGAAACAACGAAATCGCCGTGGAGCTCGCGACGAAAGCCAATCAACTCTCCAAAGAAAGCAATCCGGTCTTCACTCGAACACTTGCAGCGGCTTACGCGCAAGCGGGCCAATTCGAGAAAGCGATCGAAACTGCGCGACGCGCATCGGAGCAGGCGAATGCTCAGGGCGTGCGTGGCCTCGCCCTTCAGATCCAGGAGGATGTCGATCTTTATCAGCGCCGCACGCCGCTGCGGGATCCCAACCTGCGAAATGCGCGATAAAACTTCCGAACGGTGGCGCGTCGCCGGCATGTGCCTCGGTCTTGCCGCGCTCGTTTGGTTTGTGTTTGGGCAGACGATCAAGTTTCCGTTCGTCAACTTCGACGATCCCGAATACGTCTACGAAGTTCCGGAGATAAACGCCGGCGTCACGTTGCAGGGGATCAAATGGGCCTTCACCCATTGGCCTGCCACGAACTGGTTTCCGCTCAAGAACATCTCGCTCATGCTCGATTTCCAATTCTACGGCTTCAATCCCGGCGCGTTTCATTTTACCAACGTCGTTCTCCACGCCGCCGCCGTCGTTTTGCTTTTCCTCGTCCTGCGACAAATGACCAGCACCAGTGCGGCTCGCACTTCGATTTGGTCGAGCGCGTTCGTTACGGCGATTTTTGCAATTCATCCGTTGCGCGCGGAGTCGGTCGTTTGGATCGAAGAACGCAAGGATGTTTTAAGCGGCTTCTTTTTTATGCTGACGCTGGCGGCGTATCTGCATTACACGCGCAAGCCGTCGATCGGCCGCTACCTGACGATGTCGATCTTGTTCGCGGCCGGCTTGCTCTCCAAGCCGATGCTCGTGACGACTCCGTTTATTCTTCTGTTGCTCGACTACTGGCCGCTTAACAGAAGTCAGAGAACAGAAGTCAGAGATCAGAAAATCTCGAAATCGCGTTGGACCAAATTGGTTCTTGAGAAACTGCCGTTATTTGCGCTTTCCGTGGTGGACGCAATTTTGACTGCGGGCGGCATCGCGCCGGCGCACAGCGTGGCCGACCAGTTACCGTTTGTTTCGCGAGTCGCCAACGCGTTTGAAAGTTATGTGATTTACATCTGGCAAATGATTTGGCCGGCAAATCTCGGTGTTTATTATCCGTATTCGCAAAATGGCTTGCCGATATGGCAGGCCGTACTTGCCGCGGCCATTTTGCTTGCGATCACAATCGTGGTTTTCGTGCTGCGAAAATCGAGAAAATATTTGCTGGTCGGCTGGCTTTGGTACTTGTCGATGTTACTGCCGGTCATTGGAATTATTCAGGTCAATCTCCAGACTCACGCGGATCGCTACACCTATCTTCCGCAGATCGGTCTTTATTTGCTAATCGTGTGGACTGTTGCCGATCTTTCGGCGAACTGGCGTTATCGAACACAAATCACTGCCGTTCTTGCAATCGTCGCGATCGCCGCGTGTGCACTGGCGGCACGCGTGCAAGCGTCCTACTGGCGCGACAGCGAAACGCTTTGGATGCATACGATCGCGGTGACCAAGGACAATTATTTCGCGCACGCGAGCCTCGCGGATCTCCTGATGCGGCGTGGCCGCGTGGGCGGAGCGATTGAACATTCCGAAGAAGCGTTACGAATCCGGCCCGGCGACGCAGATGCGCAAAACAATCTCGGTCTCGCTTTATTGCAGACCGGCGACGTGAAACGCGCCATCGCGCATTTGGAGAAAGCTTTGGAGATCGATCCCGGCCACATGAATGCCGAAGTAAATCTGGCATGGGTTTTAGCCAGCGCTGTGGATGAATCAATGCGCGACGGTGCAAGAGCCGTGCAGCTCGCGGAAGATGTCGCGCGTCGCGCCGGCCATCCAAACGCGATCGTCTTGCGCACTCTGGCGGCGGCCTACGCTGAAACGGGACGATTCAGAGCCGCGATTGAGACCGCGCAACAAGCAATCGCAATCGCCAAAGCGACCGGCAACGATGGTCTCGCCGCCGACCTTGAAAGAAATATTGCGGCTTATCATTTGAACCAACCTATCCGCAGCGGGCCTTAGTCTACGAAATCCAGATCGTTTTTGCGTTCATGAACTCGCGGATGCCGGCCGCGCCGAGTTCGCGTCCGAAGCCGGAGCGTTTCACTCCACCGAATGGAAGGCGCGGGTCCGATGCCGACATCGCGTTGATGAAAACCATTCCTGATTCCAATTCAGAAGCGAAAAGTTCCTGTTCAATTGGATCGTTCGTCCAAGCGCTCGCCGCCAATCCAAATTCGCTGTCGTTTGCCATCTCGATCGCCTCGGCGGGATCGCGCACACGGAAGACCGCAGCGACTGGGCCGAAAACTTCTTCGCGATAAGCTGGTGAATCTTTCGGTACATCGACAAGCACTGTCGGCTCATAAAAAAATCCAGGGCCGGCAATCCGGTTGCCGCCGGTCAACAATTTCGCGCCGGCCGCGATCGACTTTTGCACCTGCTGATGGACACCATTCAGAATTTGTTCGGTTGCGAGCGGGCCGATCTCGGTCGTTTCATCGAACGGGTCGCCAATCTTTAGCGTGCGCATTTGTTCGACGAATTTTTCTAGGAAATCGTCGTAAATCTTGTCGGAGATAAAAAATCGCTTCGCCGCGATGCACGATTGACCGGTGTTGATCGTGCGCGCCTTCACGGCCGTGCTGAGCGCCAGACCGAAATCGGCGCTTGGCATGACGATGAACGGGTCGCTGCCGCCGAGCTCGAGCACGCTCTTTTTGATTTCACGCGCCGCCGTGCTACCCACTGCGCTCCCGGCTTTTTCGCTGCCGGTCAGGGTTACGGCTTTGATCGGCGGATCGACAATTAGCTTTTCCACCCGGTCAGCTTCGATGAGCAGCGTTTGAAAAGCTCCTTCGTCGAATCCGGCGCGACAGAACAATTGCTCAATGGCCAGTGCGCACTGCGGAACGTTCGCGGCATGTTTCAAAAGGCCGACGTTGCCAGCCATCAACGCGGGCGCAGCAAATCGAAACACCTGCCAGAACGGAAAATTCCAGGGCATGATCGCCAGAATCGGACCCATCGGCTCGTAATGAAGGTAGCTGCGGCGCGCATCGGTTTGCGCCGGTTCGTCTTCCAGAAAACGTTCGGCGTTCTCGGCGTAGTAGCGGCAGCCACGCGCACATTTTTCGATCTCCTCGATAGACGCGCGAAATATTTTTCCCATTTCGAGCGTCATCGTGCGCGCGAGGTCGTTCTTTTCGCGTTCGAGCAGTGTCGCCACGCTCACCATCAATTGCGCGCGCTTTGGAAAAGATTCGCGGCGATGTTGCTGAAAGGCGTGTTCCGCGCGCTTCAGCCGCTTCTCGATCTCAGCGTCGTTAAACGCGGTGAATTCCTTTAGCTTCTCGCCCGTTGCCGGATTGATAGACGCGATCGCCATGCAATAACTAAACGCGCAATGAAGCGTGAGCAAAGGTGGATCGCGTTCTCCGAACGCGATGTTATAAATGGCGGCGGAGCCGCGTGTCTTTTAGCATCGTCTTCAGAGAAGCCAATCCACCTATAGACGCAGTCCTTTTGGAATCAAAACGCGATCGAGCAAATCGAACAGCCATTGCACGAGCAGCGCCAGAACCGCAGCCGGAATTGCGCCTTGAAGAATCGTGGCGTGGTCGTTCAAATTGAGACCGCTCAAGATCGGCTCGCCCAAGCCGCCGGCGCCGATCAACGCCGCCAGGGTCGCGGTTCCAATGTTAATCACCGCGCTAGTTTTAATTCCGCCGAGAATCGAACGCGAAGCCATTGGCAAATGAATTTGCCAAAGCCGCGCGGCTGGACTCAGACCAAGAGCAATCGCGGACTCGCGCAGGGCGCGTGGAATGTCCTGCAGGCCGGTCGCCGTATTGCGGACTATCGGCAGGAGACCGTAGAGGAACAGCGCCGCGATCGCGGTACGAACACTGATTCCGAAAAACGGCAGCGGAACAAGCAGCGCGAGCAATGCCAGCGACGGAATCGTTTGGACAACACTCGCAAATCCGAGAATGACATGGCCAATCGCGCCACCGCGACTCGCCCAGACGCCAAGCGGGATTCCAACCAGGACTGAAAGCAGCAAGGAGAATCCCGCGAGTTCAAGATGTCGAAGCGTCCAGCGCGCGAGTTTGTGGGGAAAACCTTCGCCAAATGTCGTTGTTCGCCACGGCGAATCCGTCCTCTGGCGGATCGATCCTGTATTGGGTCTAAAATACAAACTGGCCGCGCGCGTGTAATTTTTTGTGCGCTCCGCTTCCGCATTGAGGCGAATCATCTTTGCTTCATCAATGGTTCCTTCCAATTTGCGCAGCGAATCGATCGTCGATTTCGGAAGAGCGTTCCTGAACAAGAAGACCGCTTCGTATTGCGGGAAAAAGTTCTGGTCGTCTTCAAGAACGACAAGATCGTACTCCGAAATTTTAGCGTCGGTTGAATAGGCATCTTTGACGTCGATCGAACCGTTCGCGAGCGCGGTGTAACCAAGTGCGTGATCGATTCCGACGACGCTTTGCGGATTCAACTGGTAATGCTGCGTCAACGGTCGCCAGCCATCTTGTCGATCCAAGAATTCATGAGTCAGCCCAAACTTCAGTTCAGGATGATCTCGAAGATCGCTGACGGTGCGAAGACCGAGCTTCTGCACGCGGCTTCGCAACATCACGAGCGCGTAAGTATTGTTGAAGCCGAGCGGTTGGGTCATGCTGATCCCGACTTTGCCGAGCTCGCTTGCGATTTGTTCGAAGGTTAATTGATCGGTCCGTTTCAAAATCTCTTGCGTGATAGTGCCGGTGTATTCGGGATAAAGGTCGATCTGCCCGCTGCGCAACGCTTCCCAAAGAATGATCGTGCCGCCCATTCCCTGCCGGTGTTCAGTGGAAATTCCGGCTTCACTCAAACTGCGCTTCGCAATTTCGCCGAGCACGTAAGACTCGGTGAATTTCTTGGAGCCGATAACGACTAGCCGATCGCTCGCGAACGCGGACGCAGCCAAAAGGAAGAAGAAGACGAAGCCGAAGAAGTAGACGCAAACAATCTTCATGTCAGCGCGAGGCCTCGTTGGGCGTTGATAAACTCAGAGACGAAATTGCTCGCTGGATTTTGCTGAAGATCATTCAGCGAACCTTGTTGAACGATTCGACCTTCATTCATAAGCACGATTTCATCCCCGAGATAAGCGGCTTCAGCGAGATCGTGTGTGACCAGGAGCGCGGTTTGGCGCAAACGGGCAAAGATCTCCTTCAAATCTTTTTGCAATGCTGCGCGCACTAGCGGGTCGAGCGCGCCCAGTGGCTCGTCCAACAGCAGCAGTTCCGGCGAAAGCATCAGCGCGCGCATCAAACTCACGCGTTGACGCTGGCCACCGGAAAGCTCGATTGGATATCGATTGAGAAGATTCTCGGGAAACCGCGTCAGCGCGCAGAGTTCGGCAAGCCTCGCGCGCATTTCATTTTCGGCCCGACCAAGATGACGCGCCATAAGCAGGATATTCCCCCTAGCGGTGAGATGTGGAAAGAGTCCGCCTTCCTGAATCACGTAACCGACACGATGCCGGACGATGTCGATCTTATCGGGGCGAAGTTGCGTTCCATCGAACTGGATTTCGCCAGTATCAGGTTCGAGCAAACCAACGATCAGACGTAGCAGCGTCGATTTGCCGCAACCACTCGGACCAATCAGAACCGTCGTTCTTCCCCGCTCAACTGAAAGATCGACCGCGTGGACGGCCGCGGCGTCGCCAAATGTTTTTGAAACGCCGACCAGTTGGACTAACGGGCTCACCGCGGCTAGTTTGCCACGGTGAAATAAAAAACGCCAAACCAGCGCGCATCGTCAGTCCACACCTGCGCGAATTCAAAGCCGGCCTGGCGCGCGAGGTCGATAAATCCTGGGATCGTGTGCTTGTAGGAGTATTCGGTGAGAATTTCTTCGCCGGCACGAAATTGAAATTCGTGCGCGCCGATGTGAGCTACCTGTTCCTTGTCGCTGATCAGGTAAATTTCGATTCGACCCTCGGTTGAGTTGTAAATCGCGTGATGCCGCCAGTTGTTTAAATCGAAATCGGCCGCGAGCTCGCGATTGATGCGTGCGAGAAGGTTTTTGTTGAACTGTGCTGTCACTCCGGCGCTGTCGTTGTAAGCGCGCTCCAGAACATGTCGATCTTTCTGGAGATCAACGCCGATCAGCAAACCGCCGCCGTCGCCGGCGAGCTCGACCAGGCGGGCCAGGAACTCGCTGGCGGCTTCGGGTTCGTAATTGCCAATCGTTGATCCCGGAAAATAAACGACGCTGCGCGAAGAAACATGACGCGGCAGCGGCAGCTCAAGTGGTTCGAGATAATCTGCGCAGACCGGCAGGATTTGCAGCCTGGGGAACATTTCCTGAAACCGGGCGCAGGAATTTTCCAACTGCTCCTTCGAAATGTCGATCGGAACGTAAACGAGCGGATCGTGCAATTCTTCGAGCAGGATTCGGGTCTTGGTGCCGGCGCCGGTGCCGAGGCCAATGAGTTCGATTTGCGACCCAAGCGCCTTTGCCATGTCCGCGCCGTGCAACCGAAGAATCTCAATTTCCGTTCGGGTGATGTAGTACTCGGGCAGATCGCAAATTTGTTGGAACAACTGCGCGCCGCGGTCGTCGTAGAAATATTTGCACGGCAGTTGTCTCGGCGATTTCGCCAGGCCGCGCAGAACTTCCTCACGAAAGTTTTCTTTCGCGGCCGCAACAGCGGAACTGGTTTTTCCGTTCACGAGAGATCGCGGGCCAAACGGATCCCTGTGAATTGCCACCGTTTATCGGGTTGAAAGAAGTTGCGGTAGGTTTTGCGAATATGAGTGCGCGATGTCGCACAGGAGCCGCCGCGGAGAACGTATTGATTGCACATGAACTTGCCGTTGTATTCGCCGAGCGCGCCAGGACCTGCGCGATAGCCGGGATATGGCGAGTAGGAACTGCGGGTCCATTCCCAAACGTCGCCAAACATTTGCGCGAGTTGCCGATCTTGCGGCGGTTCGCTCAGCGCCGACGGATGAAACCGTTCGGTTTCGACGAAATTTCCGTCGATGTCGATCTTCGCGGCCGCGCGTTCCCATTCAAATTCGGTCGGCAATCGCGCGCCGGCCCAGTTCGCGTAGGCATCGGCTTCGAAATAACTAAGATGTGTGACCGGTTCGCTCGGATCGATCTGGCGCAGGCCGGACAAAGTAAAATTCCACCATTCGCCATCGCGCTCGATCCAGTAGAGTGGCGCGCGCCAATTCTGCTCGTTGACCGTGGTCCAACCTAACGAAAGCCAAAACTCGGAACGCGAGTAACCATTGTCAGCCATGAATTTGAGATACTCGCCATTCGCGATGAGACGATTCGCGAGCGAAAAAGGTAAAATTAGCGCGCGATGTTGCGGACCTTCGTTGTCGTAAGAAAAACCGTCGCCGTCATGACCGATCTCAATTGTCGCTTCATCGAACTCGACGAAGTCGATCTTGCCTGTCGAGCCGTAACCTTGCGAAGGCTGGCGTTCGCGGAAAACTGGGTAGAGTGGGTTTTGCGCGAAGACGTGTTTGATGTCGGTGATGAGAAGTTCCTGATGTTGCTGCTCATGATGAATTCCAAGGGTGAGGATCGGTTCGATCTCACGAAAAAGGTTTTCGTCGGCGCTAGAAACCAGATCGTCCATGTGCGAATCGACTTCCGTGCGGTAACGTTGCGTTTCTTCGACGGTAGGACGCGAAATCAGCCCGCGCAGATCCCGCCGATGCATAGCGCCGGCTGCGTTGTAGTAGGAATTAAAAAGGTAAGCGTATTCCGGAACGACGTCGTGATAGCCTGGCACCCATTTTTTCAAAATGAAAGTTTCGAAAAACCAGGTGGTATGCGCGAGATGCCACTTGGTCGGACTGACCTCGGGCATCGATTGCACGACGCAGTCTTCGGCTTCGAGGTTTCGGGAAAGACCCGTCGTGAAATCCCGGACCTGATGAAAACGCGCAAGCAGGCTCTCCGTCCGCGAAAGCTTTTTCGCGGCCGCAGGTTTCTCTACTGTTGCGACCGCGCTGTGGTTCAAGTAATTCCGCCCTCCTCCTCGAGTTCTTCGCGGCGGGCCTCAAGCATTTGATCGTGTGCCGCTTCTTCGCGGCCGTCGCTGACGAGCTGTTCGCCCACGCTTTCGTCGTTCTCAGGCTCCTCCGGGAGCCGGCGTGGCGCGCGATGACCTTTCGAGCTCGCGACAACTTCCCATTCTTCGGTCATATCCGAGTTCTCGGGCGTTTCCTCCGGCGGATTGTTGTTTTCGGCGCCCATCAATTCCTCGCGGGCCTGGCTCCAATCGGCGTCCGTAAATTCATCCGCCTCGCGCTCATCGATCATGGCGATCTCTCTCGCGCGTCGTTCGATGTCCTCCGGTGCCGGCACTCCCATCCCGCTACCGTGGAGTTCGATTTTGCCGCCGTTGGATTTTTTCTCTCTCATACCAATTGAATTACGAAAACCGGAATACTTCTACGTGTAAAAAGTTACAGCCGCAAACTTCGACGGGAAAGAGGATTTTGCTCAAAGCGCAATCCGGAAAATAATGAGTTCCGGTGAACGATTGCGATTTCCTCGCCTTGAAAAATGGCGGACGCCTCGCCTACTGCGAATACGGCGATCCCGCAGGAATTTCGGTTTTGTTTTTCCATGGCTGGCCAAGCTCCCGAACGATGGCCGAGCTGACCGATACCGCCGCGCGGCAGCTGGGCGTGCGAATTATTTCGCCGGATCGGCCAGGAATTCGCGATTCCAGTTTTCAGCCAAATCGCAAATTGATCGATTGGCCGGACATCGTTCAGCAATTGGTCGATCATTTGCAGATCGAACAATTTCGAATTCTTGCGATCTCGGGCGGCGCGCCTTACGCCTACGCGACCGCGTGGAAATTTCCTGAACGTGTGCGCGCACTCGCGATCGCGAGCGGTGCTCCTCCGATTGTCGATCTTAGCGACCATTGCGGATTGCTTTGGCTTTACCGCCGGATGCTCTGGCTCCATCGTTGTTCGCCGCAGGCGCTGCGGGTCCTTTTTTATCTGACGGGCGCAATCGCGCGGATCCGTCCGCCAGTTCGTTTTCGTCCGCTCATGTTGAAACTTTTGCAATTACAACCGTGTGACGCAGCGTCCTTGG
>JALYKJ010000117.1 GCA_030774845.1 Verrucomicrobiota bacterium | reverse complement strand
TCAGACATCAAACACTGCTGGGCCTCTGTCCCGGCGCGGAATATGGACCGGCCAAGCGATGGTTGCCGGAACGGTTCGCCGAAGTGGCCGCGGCGATTTCCATGAAATTATCCGCGCAATGGATTCTTTTCGGAACGTCGAAAGACATTCCTATCGGCGAAACAATCGCCAGGACACTGGGCGATTCATGCGTGAATCGCATCGGCCAGACGACGCTCGAGCAACTGATCGATGAATTGCGCAAATGCCGCTTATTGCTAACGAATGACACTGGCACCATGCATCTCGCTTCATTGCTCGGTGTACCCACGGTTGCGATCTTTGGTTCGACCGATCCCCGTCTCACCGGACCGCTCGGCGATCAGCACATTATTGTCCGACACCAGGTTGAATGCAGCCCGTGTTTCTTGCGTAAATGTCCGATTGATTTTCGTTGTATGAAAGCGGTCGGCGTCGACGAAGTAACCGATGCGGTCTTATCGATCTTGGACGCTGGCACCGCGAAGAACACGAAGAGCACGAAAATGATTTGAATTTAGTTAAGCTTCGTGTCCTTCGTCATCTTCGTGGTAATCTCCGGACAATGAATGCTCGCGGACCGCGTATCCGCACGGAAGTGCAGGTGATGTTTTTCGATACTGACTGTGGTGGCGTGGTATCCAACATTGCCTATCTGCGTTTCATCGAAATCGCTCGCACGTTGCTGGCTGAAGAGCTCGGGCTTGCGCTCGCAGACATGGCGCAGACTCAAAGATATCCGGTGGTCGTGCGCACTGAGATTGACTATCGACGCGCCGCCAAACTTGGCGATCGACTCGTCATTGAAGGCCGGCTTGACCGATTGGAGCGCGCGCGAATTTGGTGCGCCTTCCGCATTGTCCGTACCCCGGATGACGTGCTGATCGCCGAATGCCGCCAGATGCTCGCCCTAATCGAAATGCCAGAGGGAAAATTGCTGCGGTTGCCGGAAACCTGGGAAAAATTCAGCGCACGCGAAGATGTCGATCTTGCCAGCCGCGCGCAATCTTCAGCCTAACGACATGGTTGCGTCCGCCCGAACATTTCCAATTGAAGAAACGCTCCTCGAGCCGCCTGCCCTCGCTCCGCCGCCGACGCGCCATGCGCTTTTTATTATTCTGATTGCGCTGGCAGCGCTTTTGCACGTGGCGACGATCGGCTGGGGCGATCTTTACAATGAAACCGACAGCCAGTACGCGGGCGCTGCTCGCGAGATGATCGAATCGCATCAATGGCTGTTACCGACCAACGACGGCCTGCCGCGCCTGCAAAAACCGCCACTGCTTTATTGGCTGATCGTCCTTTCCTACAAGATCTTTGGTGTCAACGAAGCGGCCGCGCGTTTGCCGATCGCTCTGGCAATCGTCGTCACCGTCGCATTGACATTCCTAATCGGGGAACGGTTGCGAGATTATTGGCACGGTTTTCTGGCTGGTCTGATTTATCTTTCCCTCTGTGGCACGTTCCTTTTGGGACGAATTATCATGCCCGAGCCGGTCTTCAGCGCTTTTCTGGCCGGCGGGATTTTTTGTGCAATTTGCGGTTACCAGCGCCGGCAGTATCGACGTCTCTGGTTCACTGCCCTCTGGATCTGTGCCGCTCTAGCTTGTGTGAGCAAGAGCGTGCTCGGGTTGGTGTACCTCATCGCCATTCTTCTTTTGCTCGGAATCTTTTATCGTGAAGCCCGCCTTCGATTTCGGCCGCTTTTCCACTGGCAGCATTTGTTGATCTTTCTGTTAATCGTCGCGCCCTGGTACATTTGGGCTGCGCGACATTTCCCCGGAGTTTTTCAGCGACTCATCAACAACGATTGGCTCAGCCGCGTCTTTGGAAATGATGACGACGTTCCCCGACCGCAATTTATCGCATTGCACTTTGCATGGTGGTTTCCGTGGCTGTTTGCGGTGCTTCCAGGAGTAATTTTCGCTTGGCGACGTATAATGCGGCCACGTGAGATTGAATTTGCCGACGCACTGCCGCTTTGTTGGATAGGCGTAGTCTTTTTGCCGCTCCTGTTAATCGGCCAACGGCAGGATTATTACTCAATGAGCATGTGGAGCGCGTTCGCGCTTTGGGCGGCGACCACATGGGATCGAATGCCGCGCGCGCTGCGCATCGCTGGTGCGGCCGCAATCGGGATTTGCGGATTTGCCATTGGCGCGCTCGCTCTGATTTTATTGCGTGTTGCGGATTCAGGTGGCCAGCGCATTGCAAACGACGTTAGATTTTCAGCCTGGCACGTCCTGCAAGATGTGCCCGCCGCAACCTGGAACGCCCTTTGGCCGATGGCTTGCATCGTTGCGATTTCTCTTGTGATCTTTGCCAGCATTGCTCTTTACCTCATCGCAAATTATCGTCCGAGACTTGCTGCAGTTGTGCTCGCCGCCGCGATGATTCCCGCGGGACTCAGCATGATCGACGGCACCGCCCGAATGGCGTCGTATTTCTCACTTGCTAATGCCGGCCGTTTTCTCAACGAACGACTGGGCGAAAAAGGCGAAGTCGTTTACGAAGGTGCACTGCACCAGGGAAGCAGCCTTGTCTTTTACCTGAATCGAAAATTTTTCCTTCTTAATCGGCCAACGGATGACGATTCTGTCGTTGGTTCCTATCCGAATGAGATAGTCTTGGATGAAGGGGCCGTGCTCGAGAAATGGGCTGCGCCAGACGGAGTCTATTTAATCATTCAGCAAAGTCGTATTGGTTATTGGCAAAAATT
This sequence comes from Verrucomicrobiota bacterium, assembly GCA_030774845.1. GTDB lineage: Bacteria > Verrucomicrobiota > Verrucomicrobiia > Chthoniobacterales > UBA10450 > AV40. The sequence continues at coordinate 385 of JALYKJ010000117.1, read as the reverse complement.
ATTGACCGAGCGCTTCCATGTCTACCATCAAGTCACGACGTGCGGCCCGTACATCGTTCTGAGCAATCAATTATAAGGACGCGCGGACGTCATCTGACAGGAGGCGTCCCAAAAATTGTTTATAAGGATGCACGCGGGTGACGCGATCGCCGTCGCAAAACCAACGGGCGATGCTCATTTGCCCATTGGAAAATGGACCATCGAGACATTGGGCTCGAGTGAAACCAGCAGCCCTCAAGCGCGTTGCCAATTCGGCAGCGCGATAACCGACAGTAACGATCTCAGTGTCCGGGGCCGAATTCGGCAAGGCCCCTTCAGCGGAACTGCCCGGGTCGATACGCCTTGCCGCGGTAAGATGACTCACGTTCCATTCCTTTAGTGTGCG
>JALYKJ010000116.1 GCA_030774845.1 Verrucomicrobiota bacterium | reverse complement strand
AATCCGAAGGGATTACTGGCGCAGCTTGGTGTCGATGGGATCGTGGTTGCGTGGGATTCGGGACTCGACCCAGCGCTCGGTCCCGGTTGGGAGTTCATCGCGTCAACCGAAGAGGGCGCTCTTTATCATCGGATCGGTCCGCCCTTCGCGCGTGTTCGCTCGGTCACATCGATCGATTCCAGACCGAACGAGCAATTTACCGCGGCGACAGTCTCTGAAATCGACGATTCGCGAAACCACGTCGCAGCGGATGTCGATGTACCAAACGGCGGCTCGCCAGCGCTCCTGAGTTTTTCGCGACCTTACTTTCGCGGCTACGAAGCGCGGCTCGGAAATCAGAAACTGCGCGTTGATTCTTACCGCAGCTTATTTCCAATTGTCGAAGTGCCGAGCGCCTCACACGGGCGATTGACTCTGACGTATCGTCCGTGGTGGCTGATTTTCGGCGGTGCTATGTCGATCTTTTGCACGGCAATTTGTTTCGGAAGCGTTGTAGCTGCCGCTGTCGCCGGCGGCAGGTCATCTAAATAAATTCTGCCGCTGAGGACAACGGCAGCTACAAGATCAGCTCGCGAGCGTGAATACCTCAACTGCTTCATCAACCCCTTTGACCGGCTGCGGCGGCAGTGATCGCAATTCAACTTTACGCTTCAGCGCGTCGCGCGTGTCCTTGCTCAGCAGCAACGATGTGCTCAGCGTTTTATTTAGCGCTTCGATGCGCGATGCGACATTCACGGTGTTGCCGATCACGGTAAACTCCATTCGTTCCGGCGAACCAATGCTGCCGACAATGGCGGGTCCGGTGTTGATGCCAATGCCGATCTGGATCGAGTCTTCGCCGCGCGCGGCGCGTTCCGCGTTCAATCGCTCCATCGTCTCCTGAATTGAACGCGCTGCGGCCAACGCTTTATCAGCGTGATCGCGATTGTCATTCCCGATTCCGAAAAGCGCCATGAAGCCGTCACCCAGGAATTTGTTGATCATTCCGCCGTGCTCGCCTTCCACCGCTTCGACCATCGCCCGCAGGAATTCGTTCAGTAAGCCGACGGCCTTGGTCGGCGACAAATGGGCGGAACGCGCTGTAAACGAGCGAATATCAACGAACATGACCGTGATTTCCTGTTCGGCCCCGCCGAGCCCCGGATCGCGAGTCAATATTTCCTCCGCCGCTTTGCGGCCGACGTGCGCGCCAAAAGTTTGTCGCAATTGTTCCTTTTCGCGTAACCCTGTGACCATCCGATTGAATTCACCGATCAATGCGCCGAATTCATCGGCGCGTCGCAGTGGCACCTGAACGTCGAGTCGACCCTGAGTCACTGCTTGCGCGGCTTCGCGCAGTTCATTGACCGGTTCCGCAACCGAGCGTCCAATCAGGAGCGCGGAAAATAACGCGAACGCGGCGCCGATGATTGCGACGAAGACGCCGAACGATTGCGGATTAGTTCCGGGCGACGGCGGCGCAAAGAGCAATAACAGGAGCGAGCCAATTGGACAGATGCTAGCCGAAATCGCCCACATAAATCCACGCATCCGGAGCGAGATCGTGCGTATGCCTTTCAATCGGTCCGGTCGCGCGTCTTGGAAAAAGAGCGGAAACAATCCCCAGTGGCTCGCCAGCTCAATGAGAAAGAAACTCTGTGTCGTCGCGATGAAGCCGGAAACGCCAAATGAAATGGGCAAATGCCAAAACAATTGCGCGCTCATCGGCCGGCCGGTCAGCGCCAATGAAACCAAAAAGGCAATCGCTCCTTGGAGCCATGCCAAACCGGAAATCGCCGCGCCGTACCACGGCAAGTGAATCAGTCGCCGGCGAACGCGGTCGAGTTCATCGGCGGGAACATTCTCGCCGCGGCGTAGCCGTTGATATGCCGGGCGCAACGAAAGAATGAGCCACAGCCAAATGGCAACCCCCGCAGGATAGGCGCACAGGTTCCAAACGATGACGGTCGCGATGAAGCGCTCCTTTAAACCCGCCGCGACCAGCAGCGGATCGACAACGGTCATGTTGTACCAAATGTTGAACGCGCTCCCGAGCAGGTGCGGAATCAGTGGCGCCAGCGCGATGACCACCAGCGGATGTCGTTTCAGGGCAGCGTCCATGGCCGAAAATAATCGAGAAGAATCAAACGCCCGGGCAAATTTTTTGATTCGCGCACCAGCGTCGGAAAGCTTGTCATTTTTCCAAAAACGAATTCGCGATCGACCGGCGCGAACATATCGTCCTGATGACCGGGCAGAATGTAACGCGGGCGCAACTGCCTGACTGCTTCCGCGAATCGCTCGCGGCTGTCTGGGAGCGCGACTCCGAGAATTGCAAGATCGACATCCTTTATCCGCGGGTCTGGTGGCGCGCCGGGGACTCCGCCGGAATCGATGTAAATTCGCTTGCCGGTAGCTTCGATCACAAATGCGAGCGGTTCGCCGACGCACCAGTCGGACGCTTTCACGGGTGGCTTCAATGCTGCAACCTGACCTCCATCCTCTCCCTCAGGGAGAGGAAGACACGAAGCGGCAGGCGAGGGGGATGACTGCTCGTGTCGCCTGGGCGGGCATCGATTGAACGGAACTTTGCCGAAGAGTCGATCGTGCTGTGCAGCGAATACCCGGATCGTCCACCGCCCGATTTTGCGCACGCTTCCGGATTTTACTGTCTGACATTCGTTAGGCGAAATTCTGACCGACTCAACAAGTTGAATCGCGGTTGGTCCGGCAACAAGCCGTGAATGCGTCCGGCGCATGATTTCGGGCACGTCCAGCAAATGATCAAAATGCGCGTGCGTCACCAAAACGGCATCGACCTTGGCACGAACATGTTTCAAGCCTTCGCTTACGCGGTTGGAATCTGATTGAATCGGTCGATTCAGCGCCGCCGACAAGAGCCCGACCCGCGTAAAATAAGGATCGACCAATAGCGCATGGCCATTCGTTTCGAATTGAAAGCCGTTAACACCGAGATACGTGAAGCGGATAGCGTTCGCTGGGACCGGCGCAGCTGGATTCGTGTCCGCGACAATAAACGCCGAATATTTTTCGAGACCGGCGTAAGCGACTGGCGCGAAAAGCAGCAACGCGCAAAAGCTCAGCTTCATCGCGAAAAATTGTAGCGGCGGTCTATGGCCGCCGAAATGAAATAATCCGGCGCTCACCCGTTTTCGCGGTGCTTCGACGTGGTAAGCAGAGCGGAGCTGAGCTACAGGGAGAGTGAGGAGATGTCGATCTAGTAGTTGTCGCGTTTAGGCATTCGACATTCGTGCTTCGTCATTCTCAATACACGTCACGCTTGTAACGCTTGTCGGTTTTGAGCTTCTCGACGTAGGCGTTGGCTTCGTCGACAGATTTGCCGCCTTGCTCCTGAACGATCTTGCGCAGCGCCGCGTCGACATCTTTCGCCATTCGTCGCGCGTCGCCGCAAACAAAAAATTGTGCGCCGTCGCCGTCGATCCATTTCCAAATCTCCGCGCCGTTTTCCAGCATCTTATGCTGGACGTAAATTTTGTGTGCTTGATCGCGTGACCACGCGCAATCGAGTCGCGTCAGAAGCGCGTCACGCGAGAAACGTTCCCAATCTTCCTGGTAGGCGTAATCGCACTTCTCACGCTGCGCTCCGTAGAAGAGCCAGTTTTTTCCTTTTGCACCGAGGGCTTGTCGCTCCTGCAAAAACGCGCGGAAAGGAGCGACACCAGTTCCCGGTCCAATCATGATCAGCGGTAAGCTCTGATCTTCCGGCATGTGAAAATGTTTTGCCGAGCTCGGATAAACCGGCACCGAAACTTTCTCCGCGCGTTCGGCCAGAAACGTCGACGCAACGCCTTTGCGAACGCGGCCGCGGCTTTCATACTGTACAACATCGACAATCAGGTGCACTTGATCCGGAAAAACGCGCAGGCTCGATGCGACCGAATAAAGCCGCGGCTGCAATTTGGTGAGCAATCCGACAAATTCCTCAGGGGTGAATTTGACCGATGGATGATCGAGTAGAAAATCGATCACCTCGGCGCCCCACAGATAATTTTCGAGATCGTGTTTGCGGTCCGGGCGCAGCAACTCGGTCAGCATCGGTGCGGCCGACGCGCGTCCTGCGATTGCTTTCAAAAATTTCGGCGTCGGTTGCGTGATGGAGTAATCGCGCAACAACGCTTCACGAAACGGCTTGGTCGTTTTCGCTGCCGAAACCGGTTCGTCACCTTTCGCTCCCAGCGCGCGAATGATTTCATTCACTAAATTCGGATCGTTTGTCGGATAAACCGCGACTGAGTCGCCCGGTTCAAACTTTAATCCCCAGCCAGTGAGATCGATCTCGAAATGCCGCGTATCCTTTTTCGAGTCGTCACTGCTCAAGCGGCGATTGACGACGAGCTTTGCAGGAAACGGATTTTGACGCGTCCATTGCGACACAGACGCGGTTGGTTTAGGTGGTGCGGTCACTTCCGGCATGTCGATCTTCTAGCGGCGATCTGCGCTCGTCGCAAATTTCAGTAGACGTCGCGCTTGTAACGTTTGTCCGCTTTTAGTTTTTCGACGTGCTCGTTTGTCTGCTCTTCGCTTTTGCCGCCTTTGTCCTGAATGATTTTGCGGAGCGCGGCGTCGACATCTTTCGCCATGCGGCGCGCGTCGCCGCAAACAAAGAAGTGCGCGCCTTCGCTGTCCATCCATTTCCAAATCTCCGCCGCGCTTTCCATCATTTTGTGTTGCACGTACGATTTCTCCGCCGAATCGCGCGACCAGGCGAGATCGAGCCGCGTGAGAAATCCGTCGCTTTTCATTTTTTCAAGCTCGTTGTCGTAAAAATAATTGCAGTGTTTGTGTTGCGATCCGAAGAAGAGCCAGTTTTTTCCTTTCGCGCCAGTTGCTTTGCGTTCCTGTAAAAATGCACGGAATGGCGCGACCCCCGTGCCTGGGCCGACCATGATGATCGGCGTGTTACCTTCCTCCGGGAGTCGGAACTTGGACGCGTTTGGAAAAACCGGTACCGGAGTTTTTTCCGCGCGCTCAGCCAAAAAGGTCGAGCAAACCCCCTTGCGTTTTCGGCCGCGACTTTCGTAATGCACCACGTCAATGGTGAAGTGAACCTGGTCCGGGTGCGCTTTCAAACTGGACGAGATTGAATACATCCGCGGCAAAAGTTTAGCGAGCGTGTCGACGAATTCCTGCGGCGTCCATTTGATCGACGGGTGCTCGATCAAGAAATCGATCACTTCCATGCCCCAGAGATAAGTGTCGAGGTCCTGCTTCCGTTCCGGTTTCAGAAGTTCGCTGAGCAACGGGGCCCCATTGACCGCGCGCTCGGCGATCATCTTTAAAAATTTCGGAGTTGTTTGCGTGATCCGGCAATCGCGAAAGAGCACCTCGCGCAAAGGCTTTTCGCCATTCGGTCCTTTGACTGTCTCATCGCCTTTCGCGCCGATCTTGTTGATGATTTCATCCACTAGCGGCGGATCATTTGTCGGCCAGACCGTCATTGAATCGCCGACATCGTAATTCAATCCCCAGCCTTTGAGATCGAGCTCGAAATGGCGCGTGTCTTTTTCGGAACCTTGGCCGCACAAACTACGATTGATCGCGACCTTGGCCGGAAAAGGGTTCGCGCGCGTGTAAGGCCCCGCCATAAATGCCGATGTCGATCTTAACTAGCCGTCGTTGCCGATCGCCAGTGTCGGACAAACTTCCATTGCGCGCTGCGCTGCCGCCGTTTCGGCGTCGCCTTCCGGCTGTTTAGCGAAATAAACGGCCGTTTCGTCATCGTTTGTTTTCAGAAGATTTGGGGCTTCTTCGAGACAAGTACGACACATCGTGCAGGTCGTGTCTACATACCACGCGCCGGGAACGTTCAGAGGCTGCCTACTGTTTTTGTCCGCCATGCCGCTCTTTTACTAACTTCGTTGCCGCGCGGCAATATTTTCCATCAGTAGCCGCGCCGAAATATTTTGTTCGGCGGCGTCGCTGTCGGAATCGCGCTCGGCTCCACTTCCGGCTCGACCGGGGATATCATCGGCTGCGGCGATGGCGTTGGCGTGGCCAAGGGCGTCAAAACTTCGCCGCTTTTAGTCGTCAAAACTCCACCGGAAAGCGTGGCGTCTTCCACGCGATACAGTTCTCCTTTGCGCCGTTCGAAATCTTTGTCCCGCGACTGCGGGACGAATGTCGATCTTCGGTAGAAGCGCTCCATTTCACCGAGATGAAATGGTCGCGAGCCGCGCCGGCCGAAGACGACAGTTTGTCCTCCGGTTTCATCGACCACGCGATCGCGCTCGAGTCCGCGTGAAACACAGACCGTTTCGCCTTTTGTTGGATAAGTCGCGATGAGTTTCGGATTTGGTCTCGGACTAAATCCTTGCGCGCCGGCGACTGTGTCCGGCGAAATCAATTGCACAACGCGCAACCCGTTTCGTCCATCCGCGACGAGCGCAAACTGCGATGCGCTGACACTGCCGATTTGAACAGCGCGCGTGTCGTTCAACGCGCCGCCGGCGTTGAACATTTGATCGAGATGTGGTTGCTCCGGATTTTCGACATCGACAATCGCAAGTCCTTCCGGGCCGTTCGCGACATAGGCGTAAGTGCGTGCAACGTACAAACGTCCGGCGTGATTGAGCCGCAGGGTTGCACGTGGAAGCGGCACCGGTTGGGTCGGTTCGGTAAGATCGACAATCTTCAATCCGTCGTCGTCGGTGATAAATCCATAACGAAACTGAATCGCGACGCAGCGCGGGTTTCGTAGAAAACCGTTCGTCAATTCGCCGGCGATGCGCGGGTGCATCGGATCGCTAACATCGACAACGTACAATCCGCGTGGCGTTGTCATGTAAAGGCGGTGCCCGGCTGCGGCGACAAACGTCGCGCCGGCCAAATCGCCGTTGGGATTGAAACGGACCGCGTCATTCAGGAAATTGTTGTCGGGATTTCCGTCCACTAAAGTGGCGACGTTCGGAATAACGAGACCCTCTTCGCGGTCTGAAACGTAAACGAACGCGTAGAAGAGATCGATCGGTTGCTCTTCGTTTTCTGGAATGTGCAGCCGTCCCGGATCGAGCGCGAGCGTGCTCGGCAACGCGACACTGGTTGCATATTTAGTGTGAATCCGCGTGCGTTGACCGAGCGGCGAGACCGGTGCGCTGACAATCCGCTCGGAAAACCCTTTCTGATCGATGTTGGCGACGTCGAAGACCTCGAAACCGCCGGGGCCATTCGCCGTGTAGAGATATTCGCCGCGCAAAACGATGTCTTGAATGTCGTGGCCGCTGTGTTCGTACGCTTCGGCGAGAACCGAACCACCGTCGACATGTTTCTCGTAGTTCGCCGGATAAGCGATCGAATGTAGATGGCTACCGATGACTGCTTGCGGTTCATCAGGCTCCGTCCAAACCACCGCGTGCAAGCCTTCGCGGCCTTCGCCGACGTAGGCGTAGCGCCCGAAGAAATTTACCGTGCCGGTGCCAAAGCCCAACAACTGCGTCATCCAGGCGTTATTGTCGTTGGTCGCCGATAAATGGCAGTCGGTGCAATTCTTTGTCGTCCCAACGCTCGATGTGGTGTGTGGAAAATGAGGATTGAACGCCTGACCGCTGTAACCTTCCGCCGAAAAAGTTTGCTGCTGCGAATAAACCCATTCCCGATTCGCATTTTGCGAGCTGACCACGACCGCGCTCGAAGAGCGAATCACCGCCATGCGGTTCTTCTTCACTGTGCCGTCGATTCCGAGCATGAAGACGTCGTCGCGTACCACCTGCGGATTGTAGGTCGTGAAATTTCGGTCGGTGACGCCTTCGAATTTGTTCTGCGGTACGCGCTGGTTCGCTTTCATCGGCAGATGACAACCGAAACAGCTCGTCGCCCACGATGTGTGACAGATCTGGCAATCCATTGCGGAATTGTCGTGCGCGAGTTTCACTCGCCGTTCGTTAACTTGACTGCTTAAAGCAGTCGAGTTGTTAGGCGAGGCCGGGTTGATTGGAACGAGTCCGCCCCAGGTTTTGCCGTCGCGGCGCAGCGTCTTCGCGTAGGCCGACTTCGGATTGTAGTGCGGCGAAAGCGGATCGATTGTGTCGATGGTCTGCGGAATCTCCCAGCGGACATCGGGCGACATGCTCGATTGCTGAAAAAGTTTGCTTCCTTCCCAAACGAAACGCGGACCAAACGGTGTGTTGCTGGTGTTGGCCAGATCAATTTGTCCGGCGTTACCGCTCGTGATCAACGTCGGGCGCTGATCAATCGTGCCGTGGCAATCGACGCAGGTGATCGCAGTCGCGTTGCGCGGTTCGCCATAAAGCATGCCGTTGCCATGGACGTCGAGAAGGAAGTGGCAATCGCCGCACTGCATCCCGTGCGCGAGATGCACATCTTTTAAGTGCACGGCTTTCGCGAACTTCTTTGGATCATCGTTGTCGATCTTGTTGTCGTCGAGATCGAGCAAGTTGCCTTTCCGATCGTGTTTGAAGATCGCGCGAAAGACCCACCCGTGTCCGTGATAATCAGCGAACTGCGTGTGCTTGAGTTGCGGATTTAATTCCGCGACCTGATCGAGAAAAGTTTTGTCGCCCCAGAGTCCGCGCGCGGCCGCGGCCTCCGGATTTTCCATTGTCGATCTTACGAGCTCGCTGTCCGTCGGATTGTGCTGTTCCTTAGGATACATG
>JALYKJ010000115.1 GCA_030774845.1 Verrucomicrobiota bacterium | reverse complement strand
CTCCTCTTTTCAGCGGCTTTAACGGCTTCGCCGATGGAATTTATTCGACACTCTGGGGCGACAGCCTTGGCGGCGGACTGTCCGGTTTGCTTTCGCGCACGCCGTGGAATTACCAACTCATGATTGGTGGTTATTGGCTCGCACTGCTACCGACTCTGCTCGTCGCCATCGGCGCCGCAGTCGCGATCTGTCGATTTGCCCATCACCCGACACCGGAATGGTTCCTGTCGCTTGGACTTTCAGCCACACTCACGATCGCACTGATTTTCATGACGCTAAAAGTCCCTTCCTACGCTCAAGTTAAAGCTTTCTACGGTTTGTCCGCGATCGTGCCTTTCTGCTGCTTCGCCTTGATCGGATGGCAAATGCTGACAGCGCGGTCGCGCATTTTGCACTTACTCGTCAGTGCCCTGCTCCTTTTTTTTAGCATCAATAGCTTCGGCTCGGTCTGGATCCGTCCGTCGAGCGAACAACATATTTACGCAGCACTCCGATCGATTTCGCTCTCTCAACCGGATCACGCAGTTTCCGAAGCAACCGAGGCAACAAAAAACGAACCTTCGAATGTAAGCGCCCGTTGCTTTTTCGCTGCAGTCCTGGATGAAATCGGCGAATCACGCAAAGCCGTAGCCGAATCCGAGCACGGCCTTCAGTTGGATCCGGCGAATGGTGATTGTCATCTTCAATTGGGAGCCAGTCTGGCAAGACAGGGAGATATGACTCGGGCCATGAACGAAGCACAACGCGCGCTCGAACTGCAGCCCGAAAGTGCGGGCGCTTACGATCTTGTCTTCACCTTGGCGCGCGAGCTCCACCGCGCCGACGAAGCGCTCGCCATTGGGCGCGATGCACTCGCTATTTCGCCGTTTGATTCCGATTTGCATTACCGAATCGGACTGGCCGCGGGCGAGATCGGAGATTTCACGACTGCCGCCCATCAGTTCGCCTATGCCTTGTTGCTTCGGCCTAATCGCTCCGAAATTGCCGATAAACTTCATCTTGCCATGCGTTTCGCGGCGCAGGGCTCGAACGCTTCCTCGCAGTTAAAGGCGATCTCTTCTTCACCCCCAGATTTTCCTCCATTGTTAAACGAATTGGCCTGGTTGTTCGCAACCCATCCCGATGCCGCACTGCGCGATGGAGCGCGAGCTGTTCAACTCTCCGAGCGCGCATGCGCATTGACTGAACGCAAACAGGCTGCGTTTCTCGCGACCGCTGCGGCCGCTTACGCCGAGGTCGGAAAATTTGTTGAAGCGATCGCCACTGCTCGAGAAGCGATTTCTCTCGCGCGATCGAACGGCGACGTGAAAACGGCTGGACTGGCGGAAAGTCTTCTCAGCGCGTTTCAGGCAAATCAACCTTATCGTGAGGAACCGGCTCGATGAAATTTTCCGCAGCGCGTTGGGAATTGGATTCAATGGTCGTAGAGATCGAGCTCACGCTCGTCAGCATCATTCAAGGCGTCGCCCTTTTTTTCTTGATCGACAACGCACGCGTCGTGTTGACGACTCACGACATCGCTTTTTGGCTCTACATTCCGGCAGGATTACTCGTCATCTTCGTGTTTTGGTCGCGCTCGATTTTGCACACGCTCACGGTTGTCCGCTGGCCACTGGAGTTTGGACACAACTTTCTCTATGTGACGTGCGCTTTAGCCGAGGCGCTCCTGTTCACTAAATTAAGCCAGCCGCGAATGTGGTTTACCCTGGGCGCAATTTACAGCGCGGTCGGGTGGCTTCTTTTCCTTTACGATTTCCGTTTGATCCGCGCGCGAGAGAACGACAGCGCCGGCGAAGCAAGCAATCGTTTATATGCAAAAGTCCGCAGCGATCAGCGCTGGAACAGTATTCTGTTTCTCCCGGCGGTCTTCTTCCTGAACCTGATTTGCGCGTTTTGCATTCGTTCCTGGCCCGACTTTTTTCTCGTGCGCAATGGTCATGTCTGGCTCATCGCGTTCCAGCTGCTCGGCTTCGCCGCCTATTTGTTCTATTCCGTCCGCTTCTATGTCGATCTTGCGCCGTTCATCGCCCAGGCGCGACATGAATGGCGAGGAACGCTCGGCGATCGCGGGCAATCTTGAATCGCGCGACGAGGTCAGAGTCCACTCAACGCGTGGCGCGCCTTTTCGATGTCGGACGGACGCAGCACGATGATTCCTTTTGGCGAACTTCCGCCGGTGGCAAAGTATGCATACTCGATGTTGACTTCGGCTCGCGAGAGCGCGTCGGCAATTTTTCCCAGCACGCCCCGTTCATTCGCGGCATCGATGCAAAGCACATCGTTTTCAAATGCAAGCACGCCGCGCTCACCCAGAAGCATGAGCGCTTTGGTTGGGTCGCTCACGATCATTCGCACCACCGAATGATCGACCGTGTCCGAAACGGTAAGGGCGTGAATGTTGATGCCCGCTTTAGCCAGAGCTTCGCAAACGCGCGCCAACGCTCCGGGACGATTTTCAAGAAAGACTGCCAGCTGCGTCGCCGTTTCCAGGGAGAGAATTTTTTTCATGCTGAGTCTGAGAATGACGCGACCCGCCGCTTCTGACAATAGAGATCGTTCCAGTAATTAGCTAATCAGGCGCGCAAATGTCATTGTCGATTCCAACATGAACAGATCCCTCGATCTGGCGTCGTCGCATTTGCGAACTCCTCGACGAAGCGTCGGTTTTCTCACGGCCTGCGGGATCGTGATCGCAAATATTATCGGCACCGGCGTCTTCACCAGTCTCGGATTTCAAGTTGCCGACATTCAGTCAGGTTTTGCTTTGCTGATGCTTTGGATTGTCGGCGGGATCGCCGCGCTCTGCGGCGCGCTTTGTTACGGTGAGCTCAGCGCAGCGCTCCCGCGCTCGGGCGGCGAATATCATTTTCTTTCCGAGATTTATCATCCCGCCATTGGCTTCATGGCCGGATTTATTTCGGCGACGGTAGGCTTCGCTGCGCCGATCGCGCTCGCGGCCATGGCCTTCGGAAAATATTTTCACGGCGTCTTCAACTCCGGTGCCCCAATTTTGCTTTCATTCTTGCTGGTCTGGATCGTCGCGCTTTTCCATTTCGGAAATCTTCGGCTCGGGAGTGCGTTTCAAAATCTTTGGACCGTCGTCAAGCTGCTTCTGATCGCCGCGCTGATCGGTGCCGGATTGCTTATTGAAGAAAAACAGCCGACCACCTTTTTCCCGCACGCTGCCGACACGATGTCGATCTTCAGCGGCGCGTTCGCGGTCGCCCTCGTTTACGTCATGTATTCCTACTCGGGCTGGAATGCGTCCAGTTACATCATCGGCGAAGTAAAAAATCCGGAGCACAACGTTCCGCGCTCGCTCCTTGTCGGAACGATCATCGTCATGGTGGCTTATGTTCTCTTAAATGCGGTTTTTCTTGCGACAACACCGCAAAACGAAATGCGCGGCCAGCTCGAGGTCGGTCTCATCGCCGGCAAACATATTTTTGGCGAGAACGGCGGCCGCATCGTCGGTGCTATGATTTGTCTCGGCTTAATTTCTGCGATCAGCTCCATGACTTGGATTGGACCGCGCGTGACGATGTCGATGGGGGAAGATCATTGGCTGCTGCGGTTTCTCGGCCGCAAAAACGCTGAGGGCGTTCCGGCAACCGCGGTCATCGTCCAGTTGCTGATCGTGAATCTCCTTTTGTTAACGCACAGCTTTGAGCTCGTCGTCGTTTACATTCAATTCGCGCTCCTGATTTGTTCGCTTCTGACGGTAATCGGCGTGGTCGTGCTGCGAAGGGCGCGACCGGAAATTGCGCGACCATATCGCGTTTGGCTTTATCCGGCGCCGCCGATCATTTTCGCTGCCATCACCATTTGGATGATGATTTTTCTTTTGCACTCCAAGACCACCGAATCAGTTGCCGGCCTCGGCACGGCAATCGCTGGCTTCCTCCTTTACTTTTGCGCCGGGAAACGCGTCAGTGCTCGCCAATGAAAAAATTTGGCGCGGAAAAAATCACAAGCGCTGGCGTGATCTCCGCATTGTCGATTTTCGCACTGGCGCAGACCGCGCGCGCGCAACCGCCGCCGGACGATACCGCGCGATTTCTCGCCGGAATGCCGCTTCCAAAAAATTCGCCGCTCGCTCCGCTGACAAACGATCCCGCATGGCAGGAACACTCGGCGAATTTCGAAAAGGCTTTTGCCAAGATGAACACGCGGCAGTTGCAAAAATTGCACGCCTGGGAAGCGCAGTACTTTCCGGAATCGCGAGAACATATTCCGGTGGCGTTTTACATGTTCAGTGGTCCCGATTTTCTTTACGTCGACCAATTTTTCCCCAAAGCCGATGTCTACATCCTTTGCGGCAAGGAATCGATGGGGCCGCCGCCGGATCCTCAGGCAGCGCCCAATCTTTCCGCGGCGCTGCACAATCTTGAGGAAGCAATGAATTCCTCGCTCCGCTTCAGCTTTTTCATCACCAAGGAGATGAAAGTGGATCTTCAGTCGCAGGAACTGAAAGGCACATTACCGATCCTCTACGTTTTTCTCGCGCGCGCCGACAAATCAATCAAGGACGTCACGTTCGGTTCGTTGAGCGCTGGCGGAGAATTTCAGCAGAGCCGGCCTGGCAGCGGGGGGACGCCCGGCGTCCGCATCGATTACGTCGACAACCACTCCGGCCAGCAGCAGACGCTTTACTATTTCACGACCGACATTTCCGACGGCGGTATTTCTTCCTCGCCGGGATTTCTCAGATTCTGCGATCACTTCGGCGTTGGCTACAGCTTCCTCAAATCATCTTCCTATTTGATGTTTGAAAAAGGATTCAACCGCATCCGCGATTTCATTCTCGATCACAGCAAGACCATTGTGCAGGACGACGCCGGTATCCCGCTCGCCAATTTCAATCGCGACAATTGGAACATTCGCGTTTTCGGCAATTACATCGGCCCGATCGAAATTTTCAAACAACACTATCAGCCGAAACTGAAGGAGATTTTTGAGCAGAGCAATCCGCCGCCGGTCGAATTCAACTTCGGCTACCGCTGGAACTACAAAGAAAGCCACCTCATCGTGGCGAGGCGGATTTAAACTATTCCTGGAACCGCCGGAACCAGGAGTAGGGAAATACGTCACCCGGGCAATCGGTCGGCCAGCGTGGCGGATTCATTTCCCGGTGCGGTTTCACGATCGGGTAATGATCGCCCACTTTGCCGCAACGCTGCCGGAGATAACGGATTAATTCTTCGCAGCAATCGAGCTGCGCGCGCGTCGGTTGATCACGGTTGAAATCGCCGACCAGACAAATCCCGAGCGCGATGTTGTTCAGATAATCGCTGTGGACGTGGCCACCGTTGATTTGTCGCCGCCAACGATCGCCCACTTCGACCTGGCCGTTGCCGGTCGAAGTTCCGTTGCCGATCACGAAATGGTAAGCCAGTCCGTTTTGCATCCGACGAAAATGCCGGTGGTAATAATCGAACGCGGCCGCATTCCCCTGACGGGTTCCGCTGTTGTGCACGACGATGTATTGCCAGCGGCTTCGCGCGACCGGTGCGCGATCGATCTGGTCGCGGACGGAGCGAGTCAGATAACGGTAGCCGGCGCCGCTGCTAGTGCTGCGTCGGCCGCCGCCAAATAATCGCGCCCAAAAACCACGCGGTTTTTCGTACCCATATTTTTCGATAGTTAATTGCTCCGGTTCCTCGACCGGCGCGCCCAATGTAGATGTCGATCTTGGCGCGGGCGGCGGCGGGGCGTTCGGACTCGGAACGGCAATCGCGCGCGGTGGAGAGGCGCTTGCCCGGACATCCGGAGTTTCGGACGGCTTCGGTGAAGTTTTCTTGTGCGGAGTTGGCGATTTTTCTCCGGTTGTTTTCTTCTTCTTTTTCGGTTTCGGCGAAGTTTCTTTTGCCGGAGACTTTCTCGCTTTCGGCTTCGGTGTTGCTTTCGGCGTTTCGCTCGGGGTTGGAGACACCTCGGATTCTTCGGCCGGCGTTTTCTTGGCTTTCGCTTTTGGTTTCGGCGCCGGCAAGGTCGATTTCTTTTTCTTGTGTGGCGAAGTTTTTGGCTTCGGTGTCGGAGTGGGCGAGTCGTCGGTCACGGCACGAGCCTTCAGAACTCGTGGCGACTTTTCCTCATCCGGTGATTGCGCTTGGAGGACAAAACCACCAACGACCGCGCTGAGCGCGAGAAAAGTTGGCAAGCAAACGCGGAAACGTACCACTGCTGCGCAGCGTAACAGAGTGTTACGTCCGATCAACCGACAACGAAATCAAAACTCAGTCAATTATGCCGGCTGCATTGCCGACTCGGACGTTTCCGGCTTGCCGCGCCTTTCGCGTTCGCGGCGAAGAATCGCATTCAATTTGCCGCCGAGGAGCAAAAACAAACAGGTGAGATACATCCACGTCAGCAGAATGATGATCGACGCCAGCGCTAGATAAGTTGCGTCATAGCGGCTATAGCGAGTTACGTAGAGCTGAAACAACTTCGTGACCGTGATCCAGCCGACCGAGAAAAAAATCGCCCCCGGCAACGCCTGCCGAATGGTGAGATAATTTTCCGGCGTGAGCAGATACAAAACCAGCGCGAGACCGATTAGCGCGATCGCCGTGAACGGGAAACTCAAAGCCGCGACCCATTCCTGGAGCGGCACTTTCAGTTGAAAATTCACTTCGGCCACACCGGCCAAAGTTTCACCAAAGACGATGGCATTGAAACAAACCAGGATCACGATCCCGAACCAAAACAGCAGCAAAAACGAAATGATGTATTTCGACCACCAGTTGCGCGGCTCGGTCACTCCGTAGGTGTGACTGAGCGCGCGAGAGATCGTCGCGATGAAGACGGTGCCGCAATAAATTCCGAGCAGGATCCCGGCGTTTGCCAGTAATCCGCTCGAGCCGGTCACCACCACGCTTGCAGCAGCAGCATCGAGGATGTCCTGTACTTTTGGATCCGGTGGGAGAAAGCTTTTTAGGACGCCGAAGATGCCATGCAACTTCGCCGGATCGGTTCCAAACAAGCCGAGCAAGTGCCACAGAAAAAGAAGCACCGGCGAGAGCGCGATCAACAAAGTGTAAGCCATCTGCGCGGCCAAACCGGTCGTATTGTCGGTCGCGGTTTCCCAGACCAGTCGCCGAAAGACTTTCCAGATCACGCGCAATATTTTCACGTTTCTCAGAGTTTACTTTGCCGACCGGAAATATCCATTAAACTTCCACGCGCTTCAGCTGCTGTCGCTGCGGTCTTGGCCTAACGAATCGTGAAAAGAATTTTGATCCTCACCGCCGGATTCGGTGAAGGACACAACAGCGCCGCGCGAGGCGTGCGCGCCGGCTTGGCGCGGGTTGCACCAAAGGTCGAAGTCGAATTGCGCGATCTGTTTCCGGAAACCTTTGGCACGTTCAATGAAATTGTCCGCCGCGCGTATCTGGCCCTGATCAACAGCTGGCCGAAATCGTGGGGCTACGTTTACAACTGGCTCGATCGCAAAAAGGATTTCGACAAACGATTCCAACGATTCCACGGCCTCAAGAAAAATCTCGGCCGTCTGCTCGATCGTTTTCAACCGGACGTGGTCGTCTCGACATTTCCGCCTTATCCCTATTTGTTGCAGCACATTTTGGGAAACGAACGCCGCTGCAAAAACATCGCTGTTATCACCGACTCGATTACGGTCAACGCGATTTGGTATCGCTCACCTGCAGATTATTTTCTCGTCGCCAACGAGCAAAGCGCAGCTGTCGTCCGTGATGGTGGCGTCCCGGCGGAAAAAATTAAAGTGTTCGGCTTCCCAGTCAGCCCACGCTTCGCCGATTTTACGAAGGATCGACAAACACCCTCGGAAGTTATCCCACGCGTACTCTACGTCATCAACGCTGGTACACGCCGCGCACCGCAGCTCGTCCGCAAACTTCTCACGCTGAATATTCATTTAACTGTCACAGTCGGCCGCGATGAAAAACTTCGGCGCGCAATCGAGAAGGCGGCCGCCGATCATAAGATCGACATCTTTCGTTGGACCGATGAACTCCCACGGATGCTTTGCGAAAATCATTTGCTTATCGGGAAAGCGGGCGGTGCGACAGTCCAGGAAACGATCGCCGCTGGTTGCCCGATGATCATCAATCATGTCGTTTCTGGTCAGGAAGAAGGCAATGCGCGTCTTATCGTTGAAACAATCTCCGGCGCGATCGCCCTTTCAAACGAAGAAGTCGTCACGCAAGTTCAGCGCGCGTTCGCCACCAACGCAAGACAATGGCGCGAATGGTCGGCGAACATCGGCAAACTCAGCCGGCCGCGCGCCTCGCTCGACATCGCCGAATTTCTCCTGTCGATCTAGCAATTTGTCATGTCGACCGAGGTGGAGACATCTCTAACTGTTTCAGAAATATTAAGAGATTCCTCGACTTCGCTCGGAATGACAAAAAGGAGACCGAGCCGTGCTGTCGAAAATTGCTAACGCCGAAAAACCTCTTCGCCCGCAACGAATGTTCGCAGGACTTCGAGCTCCGGTGAAATTACAACCAGGTCGGCGGCGTCGCCGATCTTGAACTGGCCTTTGCTGGTGAGACCAATGACGAACGCGGGCGTATCGGTCGCCATGGCAATAGCTTCGTGCAACGGCACGCCGACTTTTGTTACCATCGTCCGAACAAGATCGATCATGCGCGACGCGCTGCCAGCAAGCGCAGAGCGATCGGCCAACAGGCAAACGCCCGCTTCGACAATGCATTTCGTTCCGTAAAGCGAAAACTTCGAACCATCTGGCAATCCGGCGCCGGCGGTCGCGTCCGTGACGAGACAAATGCCGGTAAATTTTTTGGCGCGATACAACATTTTCATCAACGTCGGCGAAACATGGTGACCGTCGGCGATGAGCTCGCAGATTAATTCCGGTTCGCTCATCGCGAACTCGAGCAGGCCGGCGACGCGATCGATTCCTCGACGACGCGTGCTCGACATACAGTTGAACGTGTGCGTGACGCTGCGCATGCCGTGCTCAAACGCGGTGCGCGCGTCATCCTCCAACGCATCGCTATGACCGCCGCTGACGCTGATGTTGTGTTTGCGCAATTCATCGATCAGCGCGCTCGCTCCGGGCAATTCCGGCGCGAACGTCATCCGTTTGATCACATCACTGTGCTCAAGCAAAGGCTTGTACATCCCACGCGTCGGTCTTCGCATTAGACTCGCACGCTGCGCACCCGGCTTTGTCTTTGAAATGAACGGCCCTTCCACATGAACGCCGGCGATCTGTCTAATCGAAGATTTGGCGGCGCGAACTTCGTTGAGCACCTTGACGATGGCCTTGATCGGCGCCGTCGCAGTCGTTAAGAGCAGCGACGTCGTCCCGCCGCTCGCGTGATAATCACAGATTGCACGAAAAGCTTTGGCCGACGCCTGCATCGTGTCGCACCCCATAGCGCCGTGGACGTGAAGATCGATGAAGCCCGGCGCGAGATAATTGTTTTCAAGATCGATAATCGTCTCGCCCGCTGCGTGCGGCTGCGCGCGAATCGCCGTGATCATCCCGTTTTCGGCGACCAGGTCCAATCCGTCGCGAACGCCATTCGGGAAAATCAAACGCCCATTCTTGAAGATCATCGAGGGAACACAATTGCGTTTGCCGCGACCAAAGTCCATCCTCTCTATCGGCGATGGAGTTCGATTACGATGTGTTGATCATCGGCGGCGCATTTTCAGGCGCGGCCACGGGGGTCATGATTAAGCGCAACCATCCGGGCGCACGTGTGCTCATCATCGAAAAAAACGCCGGCGTTCGATCGCAAGGTCGGCGAATCGACCACCGAAGTGAGCAGTTGTTACATGACGCGCATTCTCGGCCTCGCCAATTACCTCGGTCACGAGCAACTCGCCAAACAGGGCCTCCGAATGTGGTTTTGCAATTCGCCTGAGTAACGTTTCGACGATTGCGTCGAAATCGGCCCGCGTTATTCGGCGCGCGTGCAAACTTTTCAAGTCGACCGCGCGAAACTTGATTCGCATTTGCTGCAATGCGCCGTCAATGCCGGCTGCCAGTTATTGCGACCAGCGAAGGTCACGAAGATTGAGTTGAACGGCGCGAATGGGCAACTACGATTTAGGAGCGGCGCTGTTCGCGGAAAAATTCGATCGGCAAATCCGAATGGTCCGAGCGCCGGAGCCGGACGCGCTCGCGGCGCAACATGTCGATCTTGCCTTGCAACAATCGAGCGCTGGCGCGGTCAAGGTCGGCTACAGCGACGACGGAACATCGCTTGCATTCGACTTGCTGAGCGCATTACGCACTGGCGAGATCATTTCCATTCAAGGCGATCGTGTCGTCGGCGGAGTCGGGCGTGCGCCGGTGAAATTGTTTGATCGCGAAGTTTTTCTGCCGAACGGGCCATTTGTTCTCTCGATTGTTTCTGAAACGCCAATTTACCCGCTCTTCATTGTTCGGATCGGCTATCGCAAATACAAAATGATCGCACGCGAACCGATCGTTTGTTTCCGCGACTCGGCATCGCGCGACGAAGTCATCGCTGATGCGATGCAGCGTTGGGCCCGAGTGTTGGAAGAAGTTGTGCGCTGCTACTGGCCGCAATGGTTCGCGTTTACGCCGATTTGTTAGCCGCGCTGTCTCCTAAATTGTGGGGCAACCGCTCCGGTTGCCATTTAATCAAGAATGGCAGGCGATGCGCCTGCCCTACAATGGATTCAACAAGCTGAAGTACCAGCGGACGAAGGCGTCGCCGAAGAATATCCATGTCAGCGCGCCGAAGGCGAGGTATGGGCCAAACGGCAATTTCGCCGACCAGACGCGTTTTCCGATGAGCAAAGTGGCCAGTCCAACGATTGAGCCGACGACTGAGCCGGCGAAAATGCTGAACAAGACACCACGCCATCCTAGAAAGGCACCGATCGCAGCTAGAAATTTTAAATCGCCGCGCCCCATTGCTTCGCGCGGAATTTCCAGCTCATGCGCGACCCCGGAAATCCGATCGACGGTATCGAGCACGAACTCGTCCGCGCCGACGCGGACGCGATTGTAGTGGAACTCCAGGATCTCATTTTTGTATGCGCGACTCCGAATGCTTTCGCGAGCCCCGATTATTTCGGGGTTGTCAATTTTCGCTTCGTCGCAGTGGAGCAATAGCCGGTCTTTTTCGCGCGCGAAGTAATCGCTCCACAAACTTCGTTCCTCGCCGACGACGAAATCGGCATCGTCGCCGTGCCGCGTCCAGGTGAAAGGAGTTGGCCCATCCAGCTTCACTCGTTTTTTGCCGAAAGCGATCTTGCCGCCTTCGAGCACGATCCACAAAATCACGTAACCGAGCGCGGCCGCGAGCGCAGCGCGAACCAGCGCAGCCAGACGCGAGTCCGTGTTCATCAACTCGGGCACGATAAAACTCGCGACAATCCCTGCGATCGTTCCGCCGATGGTGATTTGGTCGGGAATAATAAAGTGTTCGAGATCGACGAAGGTGGCGATGAGCAGGATCGAAACGAAAACCCAGTAGGCGATCGCGATTTTCCACGGAAAAACTTCCCAAATGGCGAGAAACAAAAGCGCGGTCAGCAATTCGACGCCGAAATAACGAAAGGCAATCCTGGCCCCGCACTTGGCGCAACGGCCACGGAGAAACAGCCAACTCACGAGCGGAATGTTTTGTTGCCACGGAATCTGAGTTTTGCAGACCGGGCAAAAAGAACGGCGCGGTTCTTTGATTGAGATATCGCGCGGCAACCGATAAATGCCGACGTTTAGAAACGAACCGATGGCCGCGCCGAGAACGAACGCGAAGACAGCGAAAAGCGTGTAATGAAAAGAGATTTCCACGCGATCAGGTGGGGCTCGAGCGCAATCTTCGACGCTCCATCACCCAGGCGACCCAGATGCAGCTTTCGTAAAGTAGAGACATCGGCAACGCCATCGCGGTGAGGGTCAAGAGATCCGGCGTCGGCGCAATAATAGCCGCGAGTATGAAAATGAGCACAACCGCGTAGGGGCGGGTGCGCGCCATGAATCTGTAAGTGATGAGACCGAAGTAAACCAAAGCGAGGACGACAACCGGCAATTCGAAAGCCAGTCCGAAACCGAGAACGAATTTCGTTACGAATGAGTAATATTGTTGGACGGTCCAGGTCGGCGCCCATCCCAACGATTGGGTGTCGCGGAAAAAGAACAGAATCGTTTTCGGGAGCAACCAAAAATAACAAACGATCACGCCGGCGAGGAAAAGGCCGAAGCTGCCGACGATGGCTGGCAACAAAAAACGTTTCTCGACTGCGGTCAGCGCGGGAAGAACAAATTCCGCGACAAAATAGAGGAGCAATGGAAATGAGACGACGATTCCGGCGTAAAACGCGAGATGAAACGAAATCACGAGCGAGTCGGTAATGCCCAGCGCCTTGAGCGCGCCCACCTGTGGATCGACGGCGTGGAGCGGCGCCTGCATTACCCGCACGAGCAGTGAACGAAAGGCGAAACAGACGATCATCGCCAGGACGAGAGTGATCGCCATTTTCACGACGGTCCACCGCAGGTCCTCCAGATGCTCGAGAAACGGCTTTGACGTTTCGCTTTCCGGCAATTCACGGAATTTGAAGATGTCTCGCAGCGCCATTAGATCGACACTACCGTTGCGCACCGAACGAAAACAATCCGCGCGCGGCCATGCGCGCACAAATGCTCAGCGTATTGGAATCCCGGATTTCATTCGCTGCAACCATCCGGCTCAGCTCGGCGACAGTGAATGCGCTGGACTCGAGGATTCCCTCGCCCTCTTCCTTTTGGTGAACAGCCGCGATTTGAACGAAGCGCGCCAGAAAAAGGTAGCAATGCTCATCGGTGAAACCCGGGGAGGTGACAAAGTAACCGAGCGGAATCAGTTTGCCGCCGGGCGCGAGCTCGTAACCCGTCTCCTCGTTCAGCTCCCGCAAAGCGACCGCTTCAATTTCTTTTTCGCCAGGCTCGATGTTGTCGTCGATCTGACCGGCCGGCATCGACCAGATGGCGGCGCGAATAGGAACGCGTTCTTCTTTGATGAGCACGAACTTTCCGTCGGCAGTTTGCGGCGCAATGACCACGGCGGCTTTGCGACGAACGGTCGTCCATGGCCTCGGCTCGGAATTTGTCGGCGTTTGCACCAGCTCAGTCACGAGAGCGAGATGCTTGTCAGCAAAATGCGTCGTTGTCGATCTTGTCACCCAGCCTCTTTCTTCTTGCAGCAACTTCGTAAATCGCATCTTAGCGCAGCTGTTTACGCCAATAATCGAGACGCGCACCGATGTTCTTCCGTGAAGGAGCGCCAATCGCCTGCCGCGAGGCGAGTGACCTGCGTACGTCAAAGACCTTGGCAACATCGACATCGAAGAGCGACGAAAGCTTTTTAAGCTCGCGCGCCGGTATTTCATTGATTTTGCGGCGTTTGTCTACCGCGGTAGCCACGAGCTTGCCGACGATTTCGTGTGCTTTGCGGAAAAGAGCGCCTTTTTTTACGAGATACTCAGCGAGATCGGTCGCGAGAAGGCTTGCGTCATTTGCCGCGGACTCCATTCGCGCGCGGTTGATTTTCAACTCGGCAAGCATCGCCGGGAAGATTTGGAGCGCGGCAGTCACTGTATCGACCGAATCGAACAGGGCGTGTTTGTCTTCCTGCAAGTCACGATTGTAGGAAAAAGGCAGTGCTTTCAACGTGGTTAAGATCGACATCAGGTTTCCGTAAAGCCGGCCAGTTTTGCCGCGGGTCAGCTCGGCCATATCGGGGTTCTTTTTCTGCGGCATCAAGCTTGAGCCGGTCGCGAAGGCGTCGCTGAATTCTACAAATCCGAACTCAGCCGTGCTCCAGATGATTAAATCTTCACTCAAGCGGGAGAGATGCATCCCGATCATGGCCAAGCAAAAAAGAAATTCGCAGATGAAATCGCGATCGCTGACCGCATCGATGCTGTTTTGACTTATCCGGGAAAAGCCCAGCTCACGCGCGACCAAGGCGCGGTCCAAGACAATGGTGGACCCAGCGAGCGCCCCCGCGCCGAGCGGAAGCACATCGGTTCGTTGCAAACAATCTCGCAGACGTTCGACATCGCGCGCGAACGCTTCGGCTTGGCCCAACAAGTAGTGCGCAAAATAAATCGGTTGGGCGCGCTGCAAATGCGTATACCCCGGCATGACAAGATCGACATTTTTCTCGGCAAGATTGAGAAGAGCCGTCTGTAATTTTTTGAGCTGCGACGACGTCCGGTTGATTTGATCTTTGACGTAAAGCCGAAGGTCGAGAGCGACCTGATCGTTGCGGCTCCGCGCGGTGTGCAGCTTCGCGCCAGCGTCTCCGATTTTTTTGGTGAGCGCGCTTTCGATATTCATGTGCACGTCTTCAAGCGATTCGTCCCATTGAAATTTTCCGGAATCGATTTCCTTCTCGATTTCGCGCAGTCCGGCTTCGATTTGTTTCTGTTCTGCAGCGGAGACAATCCCAGCTTTAACCAGCGCGGCCGCGTGAGCGATCGAGCCGGCAACGTCATGCCGGTAAAGCCGACGATCGAAGGAAACGGACTCGCTGTAACGCTGCGCGATGTCGGCGACAGATTTATGAAATCTTCCTTTTCGCATGATTAAACCAGCGGAACGCTGCGAACGTGTCACGCGGGCAAAGTTACCGCTAGTTATTTCGGCGCGAGAGAAGCGACGATTTTTTCGAAACGTGGGTCGCTACGCAACGGGTCCCAGTACGGGTGCAGACGCAGCTGCCCATAGCTCAAATAGCCAGGGATGCGTGCCACGATGGTCAATTGTTCGAAGGCAAGATCCTTCTCGCCCGTCCACGCATAAATAAGCGCCAAATCTTCCACCAACAGCGGACCGACGATCGCATCTTTCGTCACCGGCAAAAGCTCGACTGCGCGGCGGCCCTCACGAATTGCGTCCTCCTTGTGGCCGAGGGCCGCGTCAGCCATCCCGAGTGCGCAGAGGGCCTCTGCGTAAGCTGGTTGCTCGCGCACTAGCTTCGCCATTTCCTTACGCGCGCTGGTAAATGC
>JALYKJ010000114.1 GCA_030774845.1 Verrucomicrobiota bacterium | reverse complement strand
CGGAATCGACGATCGCCCGGTCGAGCCGGACCGGCCACGCAAGTCGCTTAGCACCGAAGAAACTTTTCCGAGCGATCTGGAGACGCTCGAACAATGCGAAGAACGTCTCGCGGAGCTTTTTGAGGAGCTCATGGCCGATTTGGCCCAAAAAGAAACGAACCGGCGCGTCACAAAAATCTTTGTGAAGCTCAAACTTGCGGATTTTACCCGGACCACCGCCGAACGCGCTGGTTTAGAGCCATCACTTTCCGCATTCCGCAGTTTACTGGCGGAAGCTTTTGCTCGCACCGGCAAAAAAGTGCGCCTGATCGGAGTGGGCGTGCGGTTCGCCGAAAGCGCGCCTGAGGAAATGCAGATGCCTCTGTTTTCCGAGGCGTCGAACTAACGCATGACCAGCCGCGCCAGGACCAGCGCGACAATCCCACCGGCAAATAGCGCGACGATTACGATCTCTCGTTTCGTCAACAGCGGCTCGGATTTTCCATTTGGAATGGTGACCTCGCCATTGTTCTCGATCACGCCCATCACGTCGTCGCACAGCTTTCGGACGTCCGCCGGCATTGCCTCTTCACTCGCGAACTGCTCACCGTTAAACACAAATTTCTTCTTCACCGCGCCGTCGTGCAGCGCTTTTTCGTAAGCCATGCGAACGTCGGGAGGCAATTCGGCCGGACTGGAGTATTCCTGCCCGTTGTAACGAATCTTGCTTTTCAGCGTGATGCCCACGGCTGGGCGGAATCACAGCATTTCATCTGCCAACGGCTCTCGCGCTCTCGTTCTTGTGATAAATTGACTGCGAAGTGACCAGAGCCGCCATCGAACAGAGGATCCGCGCTTCAGGCTGCGACGTGCGTTTCGATAATCTCACGCGCCAACTTTACGCCACTGACGCTTCCATTTATCAAATCGAGCCGTTCGGCGTCGCCTTTCCAGTCAGCGCGCAGGAGGCGAGCGCGGTCATCAAAGCCGCTGCCGATGAAAACGTTTCAATCACTCCGCGCGGCGCCGGAACAAGCCTGGTCGGAAATGCGGTTGGTGAAGGATTGATCGTCGATTTCTCGCGCCACAATCGGAAG
Organism: Verrucomicrobiota bacterium; assembly: GCA_030774845.1. GTDB lineage: Bacteria > Verrucomicrobiota > Verrucomicrobiia > Chthoniobacterales > UBA10450 > AV40. The sequence goes on along the minus strand of JALYKJ010000114.1, from coordinate 1,012 downwards.
ATCGACAATCTCAACATCGACAACCGCAGTGTCCGCGTCGGCGCCGGAGTCGTGCTCGATCAGGTGAATGCGTTTCTCAAGCCGCACGGATTTTGTTTCGGTCCAGACGTCGCGACCAGCTCGCGTGCAACCATCGGCGGTATGATCGCGAACAATTCGTCAGGCGCGCACGTTCCAGTTTACGGCACGACTGCCGATCACGTTCTTTCGACCGAAATCGTTTTGGCCGATGGCCGAATCGTCACCGTCGGCTCGGCGAGCAAATCTTTACGCGACGAACAAAGCAAGATCGACAATCTCATTCGCGCACATGCGGCAGAAATGGCGGAGCGCTGGCCGCCCGGTTTGCTCAAGCGTTGGCCGGGTTATGGCATCGAGCGTTTCTCACGCACGCCGAACAACCTCAATGAAATTCTCGCCGGGAGCGAAGGAACGCTGGCCGCGATTTTTTCGGCCGAGCTCAAAATCTCGCCCCTTCCAAGCGAAAAAGGGTTGGGCCTGATTTTCTTCGCATCCGTCGCCGAGGCGATGCAAGCAACCGTTGCCCTTCTCGATCTTAAACCGGCCGCAATCGAACACATTGATCGGCCGTTGCTGGACCAAACAAGAGGCCAACTGCATTTCCAAGCCGCGCGCGATTTGCTCGAGCTCGACGCCCAACCGTGCGAAGCGATTTTGATCGTCGAGTTCTACGACGACGTCGCCGAGCGATTGTCGGTCTTGCAGTCGCGCTACCTCGGTTTGCGTACGAGAATTTGCCGCGATGCAGACGAAATGAATCTCGTTTGGTCGGTCCGAAAAGCCGGCCTCTCCCTTTTGACCGGCTGTGTCGGTCCATCGAAGCCGGTTGCATTCATTGAGGACGCAGCGGTGCGTCCGGCGCAATTGCCCGATTACGTCCGCGGGTTGCAGTCGATCATGAAATCGCTCGGACTCGAAGCCAGCTATTACGGACACGCCGCGAGTGGTTTGCTCCACGTCCGGCCGGTTCTCGATCTCCACAGCAGAGATG
>JALYKJ010000113.1 GCA_030774845.1 Verrucomicrobiota bacterium | reverse complement strand
GCGATGCTGATTCTTCCTGAGCAAAAGTCATTGCAGCAAGGAAGGCGGTTGCGAGAAATGAGATAATAATTTTCATGGGATTGCTTTTTGGTTGCCTTTGACGCGGATTACCGCGAACTGAGTTGAGCGCAAATCGTATTTGGGCAGTCACATGCCGGTCAAGGCTTATCGCGAACCGAGTCAGAGGTGGAAAATCGTTGGACGCGGCTGACCGGTCGAACTAAAGCTTGAGAATGTCGTCGTCGGTCGATCCAACCTTGCAGGCTGCCCTGCTTCTGAGGTGGCGACTTCCGAGAGACCGATGACGAATTCGGTCGAAATTGAACCGGGCGCGCCGAGCGATGTCGATCTTATGTTGGGCATTCAGTCTGGGGACGCGGACGCGCTTTCGCAGCTCTACGATCGCTACAACGGAATCGTGAAGGCGCTGATTTTGCGAATCATTCACAACGAGACCGAAGCGGACGACCTCCTCCAGGAAGTGTTCATGGAAATCTGGAATCAAGCGAAGAACTTCTCTGCTCAAAAGGGGAAACCACTCGGCTGGATGGTGACCTTGACCCGCCGGAGGGCGATTGACGCGTTGCGCAAGAAGCAGGCCTATGCCCGTGCCGAAGAGCGTCTCCAAGCGGAGTCTGAGCAGCAACCTCTTGCCTGGGTGCAAAATGTCACTGAGAAGGCGATTCGGGCCGGAGATACCCGGTTCCTGATGGCAAAAGTGATCAATTCTCTCCCCGAGGCCCAGCAGCAGGTCATCGAACTTGCATTTTTTCAGGGGATGAGCCAGCGCGAAATCGCTTCTCATACGAATATACCCTTGGGGACGGTAAAGACCCGGCTCGAATTAGGCTTGAAAAAGATCTACGATGGCTTGAAGGAGTTAAGAGATGAGTTTTGAGGAATTCCAGAATTGCGCCCGGCTCTACGTGATTGGAGCGTTAGAACCCGAAGAGCTGCAGGACTTTGAGGCTGCGCGCAAGCAATATGGCTCCGCCGCTGAGGACTTTATCAATCAGTGCTACGGGTTGCATGAAGCTTTCGCTCTTAGTCTCAAGCCGGCCAAGGCCTCCACCGCGATCAAGGACCGGTTGATGTCGATGGTGCGCGAGCGTGGTCAGGGTCAATCGGGCTCCGGCCCAGATTAACCGCCGATCTCCCGCAAAATAAATTCCTGGAGAAATCCGTAGAAGTTTATCTGAAACAATGCGAGGTCCCGACGCGAACCGATTGGCGAGCGATCGTGGTCGTTTAACTCCTCGTCCGAGAAATTGTATTTAGTGGCAATCACCAATCGCGCCTGATTGAGCGTGTTTAGCCAGGCATCGGCGTGTTGGATCGGAATGTGGAGCGTGCAATTACTCAATGACTTTTCGTTTCCATTCAGTTGCGCCAGATCGTCGGCCACGGTTTCGCTGGCGGTGCGAAAAAGCCGCCGCAATTCCGGTTCGACGTAACTTTTCCACTCCGCGCAGATTTCCTTTTCTGCCGATGGCCGGCTGAACAAACGTGCTTCGGCAGCCGGCGCGCCGTCGGGACTAGTGCTTTGTGGGATTTGTCGCAGGAGTTCTGCCAGAAACGGATCGAGATCCGAAATCTGCAACGCATCATCCTGGCGGCAGATTTCCATATCAAACGACTTTCTCCAGTGTGGCGAGCAGGAGATAACCGTGCAGCTGCTGCACATAGAACTCAGCGGGTTCACGCACACCGCTCCATAAAATCGAACGGCCTTTGTGATGCACCTCCAGCATGTGAAGCTCCGCTTTTTCGCGCGGATAACCGAACACGCGCTGGAACACCATCGTCACGTAAGTCATGAGATTAACTGGATCGTTGTGCACCACCACCTGCCACGGCACATCGAGTTCTTCTTCGCCTCGCGTTTCCTTTTCCCTGGCCGGGGCTTCCACCGTGGAGGTAGATCCTTTTTCGAGCTGCACGGCGCTCACCGCGCTCATAAAAAAGGTTATCACACTGCGCCTTCACTTCAAACGACTCGCGTCTGCAAGAATTTTCCGTTGCACAATCCGCATTTTTCGCGCGTTAGCCTCATCGCGATCGTTGAAACCGTGCAAGTGGAGCAAACCGTGGACCACGTACAAGCGCAGCTCGCGCGCGCGAGCATTTCCAAATCGTCGGGCGTTGCGACGAGCGCTCTCCGCACTGATGAAAATTTCGCCGTGCTGAAACGTGATCACGTCGGTTGATCCCGATTCATTCATGAATTGTCGATGCAACGACGCGATCTTCCGATCTGAGACAATTAAAACCGAAATCTCACGCAGCTGGACAAGCTCGGTCTTTTTTTTGTGCGGCAAACGAAGGCAAAGCTGCAGGGCGTCTCGCGCGAACTTCCCAAGATCGACAACGTCCACTGGCGCGTTGCGCTGGAGATTGCGCACACGGATTTGCGGCACGTCACGCACACGCGCGGTCATCGCCGGCCTCGATCTTGACTGCTTAAAGCAGTCAAGATTTGGCGGGTTGAGTGCTGGAGGGCGCCGCTGAGTTCTCGGGTCTGATCGAGCTTCTTCAAGACTGCGTAAATCATTTCCGTTTTCGGCATCTGTCCGCCGGCGGCAACCGTACGGCGCAACGGTTCACCCCAAATCGGCTCAATCTCCAATGGTCGACGCGACTCCCAATCCTGCAGCGTTGAAGGTTTGTATGCTCCCATCGTTTCCGTCCGGTTCATGTGTTCGCGCCAAGCATCGCTCGGCAGCGCGTGGCCGCATTTGTTGGCCGCGGCGATCACTTCGTCCATCAATGCGAGCGTCGCCTTTCGCAAATCTTTATCTCCAATGATTGCGGCGGTGTCGATTCCGCCTCCTAAGATCGACAATCCGTTGAATGGAATGTTCCAGACTAATTTGCGCCAACGCTCGAGCGCGAGATCGTCGACAACGGTGCACGTCACTCCAGCTCGATTAAATTCAGCCGCGACTTCGTGCGTGCGTGGCTGGGAGACGCGACCGAATTCGCCCAGAACGATGTGCCCGTAATCGTAACGTTCGACTTCCGTTTTGGAGCGCCGGTTGACGCAAATGAAACAGAGTCCGCCGAGCACGCGCTCACCGCCGAAATGTTCGGCCAGAAATTCGTCGCTCCCCAAACCATTCTGCAAAGTTAACAACATCGTTCGTTTGTGCAGCAGCGGCGGAACAAGATCGACAAGATCCGAATTGGAAGTCGCCTTGATCGCGACGATCACTAAATCGCAGGGGCCAATCTCTTTCGTTGAATTGTAGCAATTGATTTGCGCGACTCGAAAATTCTCGTCTTCGCCGCGGAGGAAAATCCCGTCCCGTCGGACGTCGGTTAAATTGCCGCGCATGAGGAAGTGCACATCGCTGCCGGCGTGGGTGAGCTTTGCGCCGTAGTACGTCCCAATCGCTCCCGAACCCACGATGCCAATACGAAGAGCGGTCATTGAGTTAGCGAGTGAGAGAGTTAGCGATTGGATTTCGCCGTCGTGAGCGAGCTAGAGAAGATCTTTACCAGCTCATGGCATTCGCGGCGGATAAATTCTACAGAATCCGACGGCACAATTTTTGACTCCACAAGCAATTCCAGCCAAAACAGCGTTTCATCAGCTTCTTCCAGGACAACACTCAGCTTCGAAATAAAGTCCGCGAGCGAACGTGCCCGACAAGCGGCGCGATAATTCGCTGCCACAGAAGTACCTGACCGGAGGAATTGTCGCCCGATAATTTTTGCTGCCTCAGTTTTTGGCAACGAAGAGAATGTCTGAATAATCCGAATCGCGAATCGCTTCGTTCTGTTTTGCAATTTCTGTGCGGCTTCAAGTTTGTTCATTCGCTCATTCACTAACTCTCTCAATCGCTAAATGAATTCAGGTCGGAGGCCGTTGTTCCGATTGAAAGTTTCGCGTGATCAGGCGCGCGCCCTTGTTGAAGCTGAAATAGGCCCAGGCCCATTGAAATAGCACCGCGAGGCGATTGCGGAAACCGACCAGAAAAATGACGTGGACAAATAACCACGCCAACCATGCTGGAATTCCGCTGAGATGGATCAATTTAAGATCCGCGACAGCTTTGTTGCGCCCGATCGTCGCCATGCTGCCTTTGTCGAAATACCAAAAACGTTGCGGCTTTCGGCCGTCGATCATTGCCAGAATGTTGCGCGCGGCGTGGCGGCCTTGTTGCATTGCAACCGGCGAGACACCGGGCAACGGCTGACCCGTTTGATGCGAAAAGTTCGCGAGGTCGCCGATCACTTGCACTTCGGGATGACCGGGAATGGTCAGATCTTGGTTTACGATCACGCGACCGGCGCGATCGATCGGTGCGCCGAGTGAATTGCCGACAAAAGAGGCATTGTTGCCGGCCGCCCAAATTTTCACGCGACAGGGGATGAATTCGTCGCCGACTTGCAAGCCTTGCTCCGAAAGATTGGTCGCGTGAACGCCGATGCGCACTTCCACTCCGAGATCGACGAGTTGTCGCATCGCGCTTATCTGCAGGTCTTCGGGAAAGGCAGCAAGCACGCGCGGTTCGCTTTCCACCAAAATCACACGCGCTTGCGACGGATCGATATGCCGGAAATCTTTCGCCAAGGTGTAGCGCGCAATTTCGGCGATCGCGCCCGCCATTTCTACGCCCGTCGGCCCTCCGCCGACGACGGCAAATGTCATTGCGGCTTTGCGCGCAGCCTCGTCGGAACTTCTCTCGGCATATTCGAAGGCCATTAGAATTCGACGCCGAATTTCTACCGCGTCCTCCAAACTTTTTAGACCAGGCGCGAGTTTTTCCCATTCCGGGTGTCCGAAATAGGAATGCCGCGCGCCGGTCGCAACGATGAGGTAATCGTAATCGAGCTCGCCATCGACCATTTTCACTTTCTTGGCATTCACATCGATCGATTGCACTTCAGCGAGGGTCACCTCCATGTTTTTGCATTTGCTCAAAATCGCGCGTACCGGCGCGGCGATGTCGGCCGGAGAAAGGGCCGCGGTTGCGACTTGGTAAAGCAGCGGTTGAAACAAATGATAATTCGTCCGGTCGACCACCGTCACACGGACCGCTTCACCGGCGAATTTCTTGGCCGCCTCGAGTCCGCCGAACCCAGCGCCGATAATGATGACGCGGGGATTCTTAAGGGGCGCGTTTTCCATGAAACAATCTGCCCGCAAGACGCGCGGATGGAAATCCCAAATTCCAACCTCCAAACCCCGGGGAAACTCCAAAGTTCAAGCTCTAAAATCGAAGATGCAAAGAACGCCTTTTGAACTTGAGGATTGGAGTTTCTTTGGAGCTTGGCGCCTGGGATTTGGAGGTTTGCCGCCGCCGAGCGAATACCAAAAAAGATTTGTCATTCCAGCGGCGGTAAATATCTTTCGCGCCTCATGCCGAAGCCAATTTCTCGCAGCAAAACTCGTAAAGCGGTCGCGAAACGATTTAAGATCACCGCCCGCGGCAAAGTTTTGCGCGGCCAATCGTCGCGGCGTCATTTGCTTTCCGCTAAGAACGCCAAACGCAAGCGGCACCTCGGCAAAATGGCGCGGGTCGATAAAACCGACGAAGCGCGGGTCAAAGCGAATTTGCCGTTCGGTTAATCGCTAGCGAAACTGCGGCCTGGGCG
>JALYKJ010000112.1 GCA_030774845.1 Verrucomicrobiota bacterium | reverse complement strand
GGTTTGTCCGCCGGAAATAATTTTCAATCGCCTGTAGGAACGATGTCGGCTCGCTCCACCATAAGAATGACTGTCCGTTCCGGCGCGCGTGTCCGATGCCGAACCCCTTTCGGCACGACGAAACCTTGTTGCGGTCCAAGATCGACAACTTTGTCTTCAAGATCGATCAGGAAATGGCCGTCGAGAACAAAGAAAAATTCGTCGATGTCGTTATGCTCGTGCCAGTGATATTCACCCTGCAACACACCCAGCCGCACGACCGAGTCGTTCACCTGGCAAAGAGTTTGGTTGTACCAGTCGTCCGTACACGCATCGGAGAGCTTCTGAACATCGATTACTTCAAGTGGTTGATGCAGAATGTTGAGATAGGTTTTGTACGGAAAATTTTGAGGTGGCTTTGCTGGATCCATTTTGCTAGCGCTTATCTTGTCATTCCGACCGAAGCGGAGGAATTGAGCGAGCGGGGCGAGCGGCATGCACGGTGCATGCCGCGAGGGTAGCGGCGAGAGAGTCGGGAGACGAGCGAGTGCAATCTCTCGAAAAAGTTAGAGATGTTTCGACATGACAACAAGCTATTCCTCGCCGTCGAAATAACCCGTCTCGTGGCTTTTAATAACCACCCGATCCGCCGCCGACGTTTTGTTCACTTTCCACTTTCCGCTGTCCGGATAATAAGCCGATTCGCCGATCGGATTATCGGCGATCACATAATAAATGAGATCTTCCTTGCCGGTGTTAGTAATTTGATGCGGTTCGTCGGGCCCGAAAATGAATGCATCGCCTGTAACAACGTCGGTCGTCCCGTCTTTATTTCGCACACTGCCTTCGCCGCTGATCACGAGATAAAGTTCCCACGCTGCTGAGTGCGCGTGATACGGGAAATTACTTTTCCCCGGCGGCACTCGCGTCCACTCCAAATCAAACGGATGCCGCTTTGCCAAATCGAGCGAGTCCGGATCGCGACCGAGCGCAATTGAGATCCCCTTGAAGTGCGCGGCGTACTTTCCACCCGGCGATTGCCACGGCTCTTCCTTGATTTCGTTGACGTTTACTTTCTTCATACCGCCTGAACCGGCATCGGTTCATTCTTCCCCGTCGAAGTAATCAGTCTCCTTTCCTTTCACGATCACTTCATCCATCCCTTCCTTCCAGACTGCGAACTTGCCGCCGTCGGGATAAAAACAGGAATCGCCGCGCGGATTGTCGGCGATCACGTAATAGACAAAATCTTCTTCGCCCGCGTTGCTGAGTTGGTGCGCTTTACCCGGTCCGAAGAAGAACGCGTCGCCCGAGGTGACAATTGTCGATCCATCTTTGTCCCGAACGTTTCCTTTGCCGGACACCACGAGATAAAGCTCCGACTCGGAGGAGTGAGAATGATACGGACAAAGCGATTTGCCTTTCGGAATGCTGACCAGCGCAAGATCGAACGGATGCCGCTTCGTCAAATCGAGCGACTCCGGATCGCGTCCAAGGGCGACGGAGATATTCTTCGACGCCCGCCCAAACTTTCCCTTCGGCGATTGCCGCTCCTGCTCTTCAATATCTTTCAGATTTACCTTACGCATACGATCGACCATGAATCGTCTTCCAGTTTCGCGGGTGATTTCATTTCGGCGCAGGAAATATCACAAGGTTCATGTCACCGAGACGGCGGCTGCAAAGGATTTTCGTTCCGTCGGGCGACCATCTTGGGTTTACAAATTCGCCGGGAGCATCGGTCACCTGGCGGACACCGGTTCCGTCGCGGTTCATTACAAAAAGCTGGAACGCGTCTTTGACGCGACGAGAAAAAACAATGCGCTTGCCGTCGGAGGACCACGCCGGCCAACCGTCGATGTTTCCTTCGCCGGAAATGTTGTGATCGTTCGAGCCATCGGCATTCATGACAAAGATTTCCGAGAGCGGACCCTGAATGCGGCGGTGCAAGATCAACATGCCATCGGGCGAGAATGAAGCGTAGGTGTACCCGCCGCTGGTCGTGATTCGTTTTAGATCGGATCCATCTGGACGAATCGTCGCGAGCTCCATTTTCTTGTCGATTTGTTCGCCGATCATCTTGTTATCGCTCGGAACGTTTGTGCCGTCCGTTGCCGTCGCGCCGGAGAAATGTGTTGTGTTGAAAAGAATCTTTGCGCTATCCGCCGCCCACGTCGGATGAATGTTTTCGGCTTTTCCCTGAGTGAGTTGCTGTACCTCAGTCCCATCGGCTTTCATCACAAAAATTTGGGAAACGCCGCCGCGAATCGATACGAACACGATCTTCTTTCCATCCGGGGACCAGGCAGGTGTATCGTCTTCGGCGTCGCCAGTCGTAAGCTGGCGCATGTCGCTACCGTGGTTCACGCTGCTCGCGTCCATCACGTGCACTTTCATCCCACCATGACGACTGGAGATCAGCGTGATTTGTTTCCCGTCCGGCGACCAGAACGGTTCGTAATCGACAACATAAGTGAATGTTTTGATTTGCTTGAGCGGGAAATCATCAGCAGTCGCTTGCCAGGCACTGCCTAAATGAAGCAGTCCTGCAATCATCCACGCGCGAGGCGTCAGAGTTTCCATTTTTTTGGCAGTTTTTGTTTCAGTTTTTCGACCGGCTCGAAGAGGTCGCCCGTTTTTTCAACGCGAGCGATGACTTTATCGGAACGAAACTTCAAGAGATCGGCTTTTTTCTTTTTCAAACAGTTGGCGACTTCATCCCAGGTGACCGGCGTGGAAACGGTTGGTTCTTCCCTGGCGCGGAGCGAATAAACGCAAATTGTCGTTTTGTGTTCGTCGTTCTGGCTCCAATCGACGAACACTTTTCCTTTGCGCTGTGCTCTCGACATGTTCGAAGTAACGAAATCGCCGTGCACACGCTCGAGATGCTGGGCGAGCGCGCGCGATAAATCTTTGGTTTGACCGAACGTGACCGGCGTATTCAGCGGCACATAAACCTGCAAACCTTTGGAGCCGCTGGTTTTGGCGAACGATTTCAATTTCATTTCGCCTAACAAGTCGCGCAGCCACAGTCCGACCTGGCAGCATTGGACGATCTCGGCCGGCGCGCCGGGATCGAGATCGAACACCATCATGGTCGGGCGCGCGACGTCTTTCTTTTTCGCGAGCGAGGTGTGCAGTTCGAGATCGGCGAGGTTTGCCGCCCAAACGAGCGTCGGCAGGTCCTGCGCGAGGCAATAATTCATTATCCGATTGTTGCCTTCGCTCCAAACTTTCGCCGTCTTCACCCATTTCGGCCGGTGCGTCGGACAGTTCTTTTCGTAAAAAAATTCCGCGTCCACGCCGTTCGGATAGCGCTTCATCGTCGGCGGCCGATCCTCCAGGTGCGGCAAGAGCACCGGCGCGATCCGGATGTAATAATCGATGACCTGACCTTTGGTGAACCCAACTTTCGGGTAAAGGACCTTGTCCAGATTCGAGACCGAAAGCTTTTTGCCTTCGACGACTAGTTCGGCTTTGTTGGGCATGCGAAGAAAACGTCGAATGTCGAGCCTACATACGCAAGGCGACCTCGCTGGCGGAGGTCGTCCCGAACGAATGTGAGGGATCTCTCACAGGGTGGTTGAGTACGCTAATTACATTGTGTGATCAGCGCTTCGACTGTGAGATCC
>JALYKJ010000111.1 GCA_030774845.1 Verrucomicrobiota bacterium | reverse complement strand
CGAAGAGACGGCTGCAATCATGAATCGCGAATTTGTGAACATCAAAGTCGATCGCGAAGAACGGCCCGATGTTGATCGCGTTTACATGACGTTCGTCCAAGCGACAACCGGCGGCGGCGGTTGGCCGATGAGTGTCTGGCTCACGCCCGATCTGAAACCGTTTGTCGGCGGAACTTATTTTCCGCCGGAAGATCGTTACGGTCAGCCTGGTTTTAAAAAAGTTCTCGAGCGGATCGCCGGTGCTTGGAAACAGGATCACGGAAAAATTGCTGACCAAGGGTCGAAGATTGTAGAGGCCCTTCGCGAATCGCAGAACGCGCAGCCGGAAGCCGCTGCTAAGATCGACAATCAGCTTTTTCAAACCGCCTACGAACAACTTGCTCGGAGTTTCGACGACACGGAAGGCGGCTTCGGCACCGCCCCGAAATTTCCGCGCCCGGTCGCACTCAATTTTCTGACGCGATTCTACGCGCGCGATCCGAAGACCGAATCCGGCAAGCGTGCGCTCGAAATGGATTTGTACACGCTGCGTAAAATGGCCGCCGGTGGAATGCACGATCACCTCGGCGGCGGATTCCACCGTTATTCCGTCGATCGCTATTGGCACGTGCCGCACTTCGAGAAAATGCTCTACGACCAGGCGCAGCTCGCGAGCGCATACATCGACGCGTTTCAAATCACTCAAGATCGATCCGCCGACGGACGGATTCGCGGTGGCGAACAATACGGCGACGTCGCTCGCGATATTTTAGATTACGTCGTGCGCGACATGACTTCAAAAGAAGGAGGATTTTTCTCAGCGGAGGACGCGGATAGCTTTTTCGAACACGGAAAGCCGGAGCACGGCGAGGGCGCGTTTTATGTTTGGATGGAAAAACAAATCGACAACGCCCTCAGTGCCGACGCCGCAGTATTCAAGTTTCACTACGGTGTCCAGCCGCACGGTAACGCGCCGGAAGGAAGCGATCCGCAGGATGAATTCAGTGGCAAGAATATTTTGATTGAGCGCCACACGATTGCCGAGACGGCGAAGCATTTTAAGAAGAACGAGGACGAAGCTCGACAATTGCTCGCACGCAGTCGCGAGAAGTTGTTGTCGATCCGCAACAAACGTCCTCGCCCACATCTGGACGATAAAATCATTGCCGCATGGAACGGCTTGATGATTTCGGCCTGCGCGCGCGCTGCCGCGGTTTTGGATGAGCCGCGTTACATCGAAGCTGCGACACGTGCGGCGAAATTCCTGCGCGCAAAGCTTTACGACGACAAGAGTAAATTGCTCTTTCGCAATTATCGCGACGGTCGAAGTCAGATCGAAGGCTTTGCCGACGATTACGCGTTTGTCATTCAAGGACTTCTCGATCTTTACGAAGCTTCCTTCAACATCGAGTGGCTGAAGTTTGCCCTTCAACTTCAGGAAACGCAGGACCGTCTGTTTTCCGACGAGAAAAACGGCGGCTACTTCTCTACGAGCGGCAAAGACAAAAGCGTTGTGCTGCGAATGAAAGACGATAATGACAGCGCTGAGCCGGCCGCAAGCTCGGTTGCCGCAATCAATCTTTTGCGACTGGCGCAATTTCGCGACGACAAGAAACTGGGCGAACGCGCTCGGAAAACAATCGACGCATTTGCGCCAACGCTTTCCCATTTCGCCAGCGCAATGCCGCAAATGCTCGTCGCGGTCGATTACTCTTTAAGCAAACCACGCCAAATCGTTATCACTGGAAAGGTCGACAACGAGCAAACAAAAGCGCTCCTCAAAGAAGTGCATCGACATTTTTTGCCGAACAAGCTTCTGATCCTAGCCGACGGTGGCGACGCTCAGAAATACTTAGGAGAAAAAAACGAAGCGATTGGCGCGATGTCGCCGATTGACGGCAAACCGGCGGCTTACGTCTGCGAAAATTTTACCTGCAAAACGCCGGTGACGGATCCGAAAGCGTTGCGCGAACTGTTATCGAAGCGTTAAACGCCTTCGACGACAATCATGTTCGTTTTGGCGGTGCGGTGGCGCATTTTGCGCGGCTCGCGGTATTCCTCGCAGTTGAGCCATTCTTTGGCGCGCTCCATCGATTCGAACTGAAGCACGACAATGCGTTTCGGGTTCCAATCGCCTTCGAGCACTTCGGCTTTACCGCCACGGGCGATGTACTTGCCGCCGTGTTGATGGACAGTCGCCGCTGCGTGCTTTTTGTATTCTTCGTAGCCGACCGGATCGGTTACATCAATTTCGACAATCACGTACGCGGACATTTTCTAGACAGGATTTACAGAATTAAACAAACACTGTTCTGAAGGGTTTTCTGCTCGTCACGTATCACTCGTCACTGGTTACTTTCTTTTGATTAGAAACGCGGGTCGCCGTTGTGATCTTTGGCAGCCAACTCAGGAATTTTTTTGCGACGACGCAAACGGAGCCAATTGTTCCAGGTCTTGCGGAGACTGTCACGCGGCGTGAGATATCTTTGGTTGAGCTCATTGCTCTTGAGGATCTGCGCGAGAATCCCTTTCACCGAAAAATCGTTCGTGTCCAAAATCGTATAGGCGGTGCCGACAGCCGCGGCATGATGCGCGTCGCTCGCCGCGACCATGGGCAAACCGCGAATCTGCGCATATTTGAAGGCATAACGATTGT
>JALYKJ010000110.1 GCA_030774845.1 Verrucomicrobiota bacterium | reverse complement strand
AGCATCCACATTGCGATCTTCTCCGCGCTTCCCGATTCAATCTGGCCGGTCTTCGTGTTGTAATAATCAAAGCCGCCAACACTGACGCGATAGCGACCTGCGTCGTCGCCTTTGTCGATCTTCTTTGCTTGCACGTCCGGTTGACCGATTAACCAGAAGCTTTCGTTACTCGCGCGTTTCTTTTTCAAATCCTCGGTAAGCAAATCGGCATTCATCTGCGCCTTTAGCAACGTCATACCCGGCCAATTTGTTTCATCGATGTCTTTCGCCGCTTCCGGATCAAATTGAAATGCGGCGAAGACGATGATCTTCGGTTTCGGGACGAGGGAGCGCGCTTCTTCGATCGCCAGCTCAACTTGTTTCTGTTCCAGCGGTGCGTATTCGGGTCCGAAAGAAATGGCCACGCGTTCGGGGAGCGCACGCGCCTCGCGTGCACTCTCCGGCGCCCTCGCCGGAGAGCCTTCTTCGCGCACGTGCGGCGCACCTAGTTCATTGGGTTTGGTCTCAGCGTCCGCGTGCAACCACCGTGTGCCAGGAAATGGTTCCACGCGCGAGAACAAAATCATCTGCCCGTTCTTCCCGCGAATGCCCGCGCGCATCAGCTCGTCGCGCCACTCGGATTGGCGCAACGTTTCTCCGCTCCGAGCGATCGATTCATCCGCTTTTTCGACAGGCTTTTCGCCTTCGCCGATTTCATCGATCGATTTCACCATCGGTGCCGGCACGGCTTCGACCGTGAACGGCCCGGTCACGCGCGTCTTGCTGTTGTCGATGAGCGGTTGATCGTAAAGCGTTTCCGGCGCAGCTGGCTCGTTATTCGCGATCGATTTCAGCGTGACATGCGGCACGGTTTTGTATTTGAAACCGCTGCCGACACCCTCGTCGGGATGCGCCAGCTCGTAATAATCGAACACTCCGGTCATCAACCGTTGCTTTGCCAGCGTGAGCGCCACGCGCGACGTGTCGCACGTAATCCAACGTCGTCCCCATTGCTCTGCCACAAACGCCGTCGTCCCCGAACCGCAGGTTACGTCCATCACCAGGCCACCGGGATCTGTAGTCATTAGAAGACAGCGTTGAACGACCTTCGTGCTCGTCTGCACGACATAAACCTTATCCTCGCTAACGAAACCGCCGATGGAAGTGTCCATCCAGACATCCGATAACGGCGTCACTTGGAAATCATCAAAGTAGCGAACGTAGCGAAGTCTGTTTCCTTTGATTTCGAGCCTTCCTGCGTCCTCAAGGTTTTTCATCCCTTCCAAATTCGTTTTCCACCCTCCGCTCGCGGGACGGAACTTTTGGCCTTGGAACTCATACTCAAACTGCGTCGTCGGCCCACCGCTTTGCGAAATCAAATTATCGAGCGCACATACCCGATAACCTTTGGTAAGAAGGTCTCCGATCTTTGATTTGTCTTGGGGCTTGAGAGGCCGTCGAGTGCCATCTGGTTCTTCGATCCAATCATACCCGACTTCCATTGCGGCAAGCAGGTCTTTTTCCGCGAAGGAGGTTCGGAATTGCACCCGCTTCTTGTCACGGGCATACCACAGCAGGTAATCCATTGTTTGCGGAACAAGCTTGCTGGTTTGGCTTGTCGTTTTGAAAAATTTGATCTCGCGGCAAAAGTTCTCGACGCCGAATACCTCATCCATGATCTGGCGAACGCGATGTACATTTTCATCGGATATCTGCACGAAGATTGAACCTGTCTCGTGCAGCAGTTCGCGCATGAGCAGCAATCGGTCGCGCAGATAAGTCAGGTACGAATGGATGCCCAGCTCCCAAGTGTCACGAAACGCGCGCAACATTTCCGGCTCGCTCGTTAGGTCTTCGTCCTTGCCGTCCTTCACGTCGCGTTTGTTCACGAACGGCTGAAAATTCGAGCCGTATTTGATGCCGTAAGGCGGATCGAAATAAAACATCTGGACCTGACCGGCGAGCGCTTCCTTTTCGATCAGCGAATTCATTACCAGCAGGCTGTCGCCGGCGATGAGACGGTTCGTCCAGTTATGCCGGTGTTTGTAAAACTCGATCGCCTCGCGCAGCGGCGGATTCATCTCGCGCGCGGAGAACAATGACATTTGCGCACCATTGCCGTTCTTTCGCCGCACCGCCTCGATGATCGTGCGCGGATCGATTCGCTCGTGCACGTGCAGCGAAACGCTCGGCACTTCAAACGACGTGCGCTCCGCTTTTCCCGCCCATTGCAGCTGCGGATCGAGATGCGGATCGTAGGCGTAACTCTTTTTCTTCTCCGGCGGATCGACCGCAGCATCGACAAGCCCGACCTGCGGATTATTTACGCGCGTCTTATCCTTGTGCTCGTACTGCTCGATCCGCTTTTTTCGTGGCATAGCGTAACTTTATAATCAGGCGAGCGGGATGAGAATCAAAGCGGTGATAGCTAGCAGGTGGCAATCTGTGATTGTCCTCCTCGTTCAAACGGGCGGCAATCCCGATTTTAGGCTATATTACACGCAGTCGAGCTCGACGCGTGTCCGAACTGATCTCGGAGGATTAATTGATTCTAACAATCTCCGCTAATAACACATCCAAATCGTTCGAGAAATTTACTTGAGTGCGATTAGGCAGAGATTCTTTGTTTCTGATTTTTGTGTGCAGATAGGCATCTGCAATTTTGCGAGATGAATTTTCCAAATGCAGCATTGAAGCTTTAAAGCTCTTTGTTCCGTTGTAGTTATTTGCAATTTCGGCAAAAGAGTTTGCGCCAAAGATCGGCGGCACATGGTCAAGAATCGCCCTGACAAGCAAGCCAACTGAAATGCAGTTATCGAGCGAAGAAGCGTGATCGAGTTCTATTAACATTTGAATCAGTCGGGAAAAATCAAAAGCTCCTCCTTTTTTCCTTTTGAGTGATTGCAAACGCGTTTTGTTCACGTAGCGGCCCGGCGGCGGTATTGCCTTGACCTCTTTTACGGACAAACAGCGACTAAGTTGAAATTTCTTTTCAACATCTGGAATCTTATCGCTCTTTAATTGCCACTTATCTCTTGAGATTTTTATCGCTCGACGATCCTTTGTAATCGAAGTTCGTAGCTTGGTAACGTTGGGTTTGCCGAGGCCCGCCCGAGCAAAATCTGCGACCAGTTCTTTCAAACTTGCAGCGGTATTTTCT
>JALYKJ010000109.1 GCA_030774845.1 Verrucomicrobiota bacterium | reverse complement strand
ATTTGGACCAGGCGCCAACTCTTGTGCGAAAGCAGTCGCCGCAGAAAAAATCGTAAATGCCGCAAAAATGTACGTCCTCATTTCCACCTCTTGAGGAACACCGATAACATCGCCGAGACTCGCGCGCGAACTGCGATCCTGCGTGTTATTGACTTTCGATTGGTTGTCAGGTCAGCCCCGACGGAGTCAAAAATCGTAGGCTACGGTACCGTAGAATCCGCGGCGCGGTCCGAATTGTGGGGCGAAGACGCCGATGCCGCTGCCATCGCGCAGTTCGTAAACTTCATCGAACAAGTTCGTAATATCGAATCGGATTTTGAAGCTGCCGGGGAGCTGCGGAATTTTGAAATTTCGTTGAATTGACAAATTCACGGTTGCGTAGTCGGGAACGCTTTTGGTGTTGACGAAACCCCTTCGAAGTCCACTTCCATAGAGCAGATCCGCCGCCGCCTTCCAGTCGTTCCAGGTGTAGGAAGCACCAGTCGAAGCGGTAACGCGCTGATCGTGGTCGAGAAAAATCCAGTGCTTCTTGACAAAGGCGTACTCGTCTGGGGCGAAGAGGAACTGCGATGAACTCCAATGCGTACCGCGCGCCCATCCCCATGAGAAATTTCCGTAAGCCGAGAACGGACCATGATCGTAGTTGGTGGTGAATTCGCCGCCGTAAATTCGGCCGCGTTTGTAATTAAACGACGATTGAATAAGGGCCGCTCCAAACTGGCCTTCATCGAGAGTCGAATGCGAGCTTTTGTAAAAAGCATCGAGTCCGATATTCCATCCCTCCATGATTTTCTGCGTAACGCCGGCGTCAAAGTAATGGGCGCGCTCGGCGCTAATGGGTGAATCCTTGGTAATGGCCGATTCATTAGTCGTCCCTGTAAATTTGGAGATCGTGCTCTGCGGGACAGCTTCCAACGGAGGCGGGGTGAAATAGCGCGCGTAGCCAACATGGAGCGTGGTCAAGTCCCAGGGTCTGTAAACGACATTGAGTCGCGGACTGAACTGGTTCTCATCCGAAAACGCGTTCACAAAATCCAAACGCCCGCCAAAGTTGACCGTAAGTTGTTCGAGCGGTTTCCATTCGTCCTGCAAATAGAAGCCGTAAAAGTAACCGTACTTGTCGTGATTATCGATGATGCGCCTTGGCGTGTTGCTGGCTTGGTTGCCATTGGCATCGACCGGAAAAACCAAGGTGGTGGTATCGACGGTAGCGTATTGTTCAGTGAAAATCAGGCCGCCGCGGAGCGTGTGCTCGTCGTTGAGCTTGTAGCTGGAGTCGAATTCGGCGCCGTTTGAAAGAATGTCACGATCGACCCGCGATGCCACGCCGTTGAAAATGAGGTCGCCCACATTGTCAGGACGAAAAAGGATAGAGCTGTAACGATTGAAAACCGACGCCTGAAAATTGAAATCTCCAGCGTTCTTTTGATAGGTGAGAATTTCGTAGGCGTTATCTTCCGACTGATTCTCGTCCAATTTGGCGGAGTTAAAATTCGTCCTTCCCATGTCGTCGAACATCGGCGTTTGCCCAGGATTGTTCGGGATTTGAAAATCGTTGTGATTGTCGCCGGCCAGGAGCGTGAAGCGGCTGGTGTTGTCGATGATGTAAGACAAATAAACGAATTCTTTGAATTGATCGGTGTCGTCATGAATCGGGCTGCTGCTGCGCGTGGGATTTTCGATGCCGATGCCGTCGTGCAAATAACTTTGCGTGACGTAATAACTAAGCTTTCCGGTCACGCCGCCGCGCTCCAGGCTTTCCATGAAGGTGTCGAAACTTCCAACGTAGATAGAAGCTTCGCTGCCGATGAAAGCCGCGCCGTTCTTGGTATGGATATCGATTACGCCGGTTTCGCGAAAACCAAATTGGGCCGGGAGCGCGCCGGTCATAAGCGAAATATTATCGGCAAAGCGCGTCGCCAGTTCCGGCCCAAAGCCGGGAATACTTTCCGGCAGGAGCACGTCGTCGATCCGGTATTGCAAATTGGCGTGCTCACCGCGGACGTGCAGTTGGCCGAATGAATCCTGCGCTACTCCGGGAAAGCGGAGAATGGTTTGGTTGAAGGGCGCGTTCTCACCCTGCGCCTGCGAATCGAGCCGGTCAGGACCGATGGTGTAACGCGTCGCACCGAGGCTCGGAACGATCGCTTCCCGAGATATATCGAGCTCCTGGCTGGTGACGGTCACTTGTTCGGCCTGGGCCGCTTTCGGACTGGCCGAAGGCGAAGCCGCCGGAGTCGAAGAGGTGGTGGCTGTTGTTGTTGAAGCCGCTGGTGTGGAAACGGCTTCTTGTGCTGTCGCGATATTCGTGAGTAGGAACAACGCGACGGCCGCGATTTGAAATTTTTTCATTAAAGTTCTTTGTCGATCTAGTTTTCAAAGTTGTGATTAGTTGTGGCGTTCGCGATTTAGGCGAAGCCGGTGAAAGCGGCATCTCTGCACAAATGCGAGCCGCGATTCAGGCGAAGTGGCCTAACGATTACTCCGCGTGAAAAGACGCGGCTGAATTTGTGCTAGGCCAGCGCGGGCGGCGCGTGCTCGAAAATACCGGCGACGAGAAACAGCGACTCAACCCACTGCCGAGTGAGAGCCGGAACTGAAGAAGACTGATCGACGGGAGCCGGAGTGCTGACGAGCGGCGCAGCTGGAGAATGGTCGTAGTTGCCGGAGGCAACCATAGTAACCGCGCAAACGTGATCCCCTCGATTCGCGTCCGGGTGAATGCGCTGGTGTAATTCTGGCGAAGCGCTCAGCGCCAGTGTCCAAAGAAAAGCTGTGCAAAGGAAAGTAGCGACGACGGCACGGTCGCTCCTGCTGCTTCTCATTGGAGGCGAGCTTCTGTCCGTTCGGCCAATCTCGCAACATCTTTCTGCGCGGTCATTTGGAGGATTCGCCTTTTTCAGATTTTTGTCCCCACAAGTGGAACGTGTAGGTGAACACGATGTAGCCAAACAAGTCGTGCTTTGGTCCGTTGCTAACGTAAAGCGCCGGGTTGAATTGAAAATCGCGAGTCAAATTGCAAGTGAACCCGATCGTAGATGAATTTTCCGAGCCGCTCTGCCAATCAATTTGAACCCGCCAAGTTTTGTTGAAGTCGTAGGCGTACCCGAGAATCGCTTCGTTTTTATAGCCGGCGTGGATTGCGCCGACGATGACTTTGTGATGCTCTGTGTAATAGCCAGCCTCGACAAATGGTTGTGGGTCCACCTTGCTGTGCGGCGACCAGTTGGCAAATCCGACCGATAAAAGGTATGGCTCCTTTGTCAGCAGCCCTAGTTCGGTCGCGAAAATCAGCTCGTTTGGGTCGAAGCCTTTAAAGACCGCAACTTCCGCCCAGTCGCTCAATCCCAATTCGCTCTGGATTTCGTAAGGGTTAGCGATGCGCTTGTCTTGAATCTGCAGGCTCAACGAAAAATCGCCTTCCTTTTGCAAATCGGGCGTGATGATCTGATTCAGACCTTTCGTGGTCGCGAATGATGATGACGCGCAAATGAAAATGCCGGCGAAGGCGACAAGGAAATTGTTCGCCGGGGCGAATCCGTCCTTTGGCGGATCGATCTTCGTCATCATCCGCATGCTGCAACGCGGTTCGATTACACCGCGCGTTGACCGAGCCATTGCACGGCCAAACGCGTGACCTGCCGCGCGTTTTTCAGCTTCAGCTTTTCTTTAATGTTGGTGCGGTGCGTCTCGACAGTTTTTGGACTAACGCCCAACGCGTTCGAAATTTCGCGCACTTCGTGGCCTTTGCCGATGAGCTCGAAGATTTCGAATTCGCGGTCGGTCAAGAGACTAATCGGATCGTCGGTCGGGTGCGATTGGCTGTCCGGTCCATTATGCTGGAGCTGCGCTGCGATCACCGGGCTAAGATAACGTCGTCCGTTTAATGCCTCACGAAGAGCGGCGGCGATGTTGTCGGTCGCGTCTTGTTTCACGATGTAACCCATCGCGCCGGCCCGCAGCGCGCGCGTCGCGTAAAGCGCTTCTTCATACATGGAAAGAATCAGCACCGGCATTTTTGGAAATTCGGCACGAATTGTTTTGGTTAATTCGATCCCGCTCGTGCCCGGCAAACCGATATCGACGATGACGAGATGAGGTTCGAGTTCGCGGATGAGCGCCATGGCATCAACCGCCGTGCTCGCCTCGCCGCAGACAACGAATTCTTCTTTCGAATCAATCAGGCGCACGAGCCCTTTGCGCAAAACCGGGTGATCGTCGACCAGGAGAATCCGCTTTTTGTTTGGCTGAGCTTGCTTCACGGACATCAAATTTAGCGACTTAATGATTTAAAGATATTCCTCCGCAGTCATTCCGAGCGGAGCGAGGAATCTCACAGTCGGAGCATGGATTACGCAAATTACTTAGTGTGATCAACCCAGCCTGTGGGAGATCCTTCACTTCGTTCAGGATGACGGCGGATAAATCTTTTTCACGCCGCCTGGCCTTCCAACCATTGCACGGCGAAGCGAGTGACCTGACGGGCGTTCTTCAAATTCAATTTCCCTTTGATGTGTGCGCGATGCGTCTCAACTGTCTTGGCGCTGATGTGCAGTGCACGCGCGATCTCGCGAACGTCGCGCCCTTTTCCGATCAACTCGAGAACCTCAAGCTCGCGATCGCTCAACTTATCGGTCGGGTTCCCCTCATTGGTTCCGCTGGCGAAATTGGTGATCAATTTCGCCGACATCTCGTGGCTGAGATAGGGCCGCCCCGCAAGCACTTCGCGAATCGCGTTGATCACATTTTCGAGCGCCTCTTGTTTCATGACGTAACCTTGGGCGCCCGCCCGCAACGCGCGCAAGGCGTAGAGCGATTCATCGTGCATCGAGAGGATAAGTATCGGTAACTTTTGAAATTCAGCGCGGATGTTTTTGATCAACTCAATGCCGTTCGCGCCGGGCAGGCTAAGATCGACAACCGCCAGGTCGGGTTTCAATCGACGAATCACGCTCATGCCTTCAGCCGCGTCTCCTGCCTCGCCGCAGATGTTGAAAGCGCCGTCCGAACTGTTGATCAACTGTTCGAGTCCTTTTCGAAACAGCGGGTGGTCGTCAACGATGACGATGCGTTTCGCTTTCGTGAGCGCGGGTTTCGGATTTTCCTTCGTTGCCGCAGAGCTCCTCATTTCGTCGCCGAGAGCGGCAAATAAACTGTGACACGAGTGCCGCCGCCTTTTAGGGAAGTTAGCTCG
>JALYKJ010000108.1 GCA_030774845.1 Verrucomicrobiota bacterium | reverse complement strand
AAACTCGACTGCTTAAAGCAGTCGAGTTTTATTCGCGCTCGAAAATAAATTCCAATGGACCGGGCGATCTGGCGGAAGAGCACGGCGAGCTCGTCGACGGCGCCTGCGCTGGTTGCGTGAGCGCGTGCGGCGATGCAGCGCAGAATGTGCCGTGTGCGGGAGACGCGCACTCATCTCGACGAGACGACGCAGTTGCGGGCATAGCGGGTGATCACGATTGGCTCGGTAGAACCGGTGGTATCCATTGGACCAACTGGTGAGAATGCCCACAGCCGTCAGTTTGCGTAGTTCGTCCTGAACCGTGCAAAGAGCAAGCCCGCTCATGATCATCAGCTCGCGCACGTAACGCTGTTTTTGGGGCGTGCCTAGGAGCAAGCGCAACAATTCGGCACGGACGGCGGGAAAAAGGACATCCAGCAGGGCGCGTCGAGATTTCAAGCAAGGCCGTTTGAAACATGACTGCTTAAAGCAGTCAAGTTCAGAATCTCGGTTCGGATGCTCTGCTCATGATGGCGTTGCTTTTTTGAAGTGAGGCAATGACGAAGCTCGAATGACGAATGACCAAGCGCTCGCATGAATTTCGTCATTGGAGCATTCGGATGTCCTTCGACATTCGACATTCGGATTTTGTCATTTTCTGATATAATTCGGCCGTGCACTGGCTTGGCCGACATCGCTTGCCGATCTTGGCGGGTATTTGCGCTTTTGTAACCATCTTGGTCCAGGCGCTGCATTTCGCGGCCGGCGTGCCGTTTTTATCTGTGGTCTGGACAGGTGAACAGGCCTACGAGGATTTGCTTCGCAGGGAAGGCCGCAAAACAAAAACACATCAAGATTTTGTTTTCATCGGCATCGATCAGGAATCACTCAAGCTGACGGCAGTCGGGCCGGAAGAAATTCAAGCGAATCGCGCGTTCCAATTGATGACTGAGCGCCCATTTCCGTGGTCGCGTGAAATCTGGGCGCTGTTGCTTGACCGGGTTGTCGGCGCGGGCGCGCGACTGGTTGCATTCGATTTGGTCTTTAGTTCGCCCGGCGATGGCGATTCAATTTTTCATGCTGCGCTGGATCGTTATCGCGACAAAGTGATCGTCGGAGAGAATTTCGACCTTTCGAATCCAGAGTTAGCGATTGAAGTTCCGCCGAACACGTCGCTCATTCCAGCGCCCCAGATCGATGACGACCGAGTCGGCTACGTGGCCTTTTTCCCGGACCAGTTCGATCCCAAGATTCGCTCCGCGCGCTACACGATCACGGAGCGGCAACTTACCCACCTCCCCCCACGGCCGGATGAAAGGCCATACGTATCGCTGGCCGGCCGGGCGCTTGAGAAAATGGGACACGCGCAAGATTTGCCGCGCGATTTACAGGCACACTTGATTCGCTTCAGCTCGATCGACGCATACCAGCCCGTTTCGCTCTGGGAAATTTTCGATGATAAATCCTGGCACGCCAATTATGAAGACGGCGCCGTTTGCAAAGACAAGATCATCATCGTTGGACCGTCGGCGCAGGTCCTGCACGATTTTGCTGATACGCCGATTGATCCGAACATGTACGGGCCGGCGCTGCACTTGCAGGCGCTAGCGGCGGCGCTCGATCACGAATTTCTCTACGACACGTCGATTACTGTCGATTTTGCAACGATTATCGGCGGCGGAATTTTGTCATGGATTGTAGTCGCGTTCGTTCGCCGGCCGTTGCCTTGTTTGCTCACGCTGCTAGCGATCGGCGGCGCGTATCTCGGCGTTTCGCGGATTCTCTACGACACGCGGGGAGTGTTAATCATGGTGGTGCCGACGCTGAGCGCATTTCTGACGAGCGGTTTGTTCGGACTCGGTTTTGAGTACACGCTGGAACGCCTTGAGACGTTGCGCACGCGGCGAACGCTCGAGCGCTACGTTTCGAAAAACCTGGTCAAAGAAATCTTGGATAACCCGGGCGGCTTCTACAATTCGATGCTCGGTTCGCGCAAACCGGTCACCGTTTTGTTCTCCGATCTCGTAAGTTTCACAGCCCTGTCTGAAAAAGCCGACCCGGCCGCGATGGTGTCGCAGCTCAATCGTTATTTCAGCGCGATGGTGCCGATGGTGTTCGATAATGGCGGCACGCTCGACAAATTTGTCGGCGACGCCATCATGGCCGTTTGGGGAAACGTGAAGAGCCGCGGAGCTACTGAAGATGCGAAGGCGGCGATGCGGGCGGCGCTTGGGATGCGACGCGAGATGCCAAAACTCAATGCGGCCTGGCGTGCTGGAGGGATGAATCCGCTCGCGTTTGGCATCGGGATTAATCACGGCGACGCGATCGTCGGCAATATTGGATCGTACGAACCGCACGAACGACTCGACCCCACGGTAATCGGCGACGCGGTGAATCTGGCTTCGCGATTAGAAGCGCTTACGCGCGTTTACGCCGTTGATATTCTGGTGGGCCCAAGCGCGGCCGACCTCGTGCGCGACGACTTTCATTTGCGATCGGTCGCGCGCGTTCAAGTGAAAGGTAAAACCGAGCCGGTCGATGTCTTCACGCTCATTGGCGCGCGAAAGGACGATATCGATCCGGAATTTTTGAAGTGGCTCGATGTTTACGAAGACGCGATCCGCAGATTCCGCGACCGCGATTTCAAAGAAGCGAAAATTCTTTTCTCGCGCTTTCTGGAGTTCTATCCGGACGATGCGCTGGCGAAAATGTATATCGAGCGCGCGCTCGAGTACGAGCAAACTCCTCCGGACGACGCCTGGAACGCGGTCGAAGTATTTGAGAAGAAATAAAACTGCCCGCCAATCACACGAATAGACGCGAATGTTGCGGCGTAATTCTGAAATTCGATTTTCTCCGGAATTCGTATCATCCGCGTGGATTCGCGGGGGAATGCGTCGCTTTCAGTAGCCAAAGTTGCGGACGCGGCGTAGAGAATCGGCGTGACGAAGACCGCGCTGCGAAAATTTCATTTCATCGGGATTTGCGGTACGGCGATGGGCTCTGTTGCGGCGGCGTTGCAGGAGCGCGGATTCAAGATCAGCGGGTCGGACGA
>JALYKJ010000107.1 GCA_030774845.1 Verrucomicrobiota bacterium | reverse complement strand
ATTGGTGGATAATGCCGCCAACGTTTTTTACGGGATCGTTTACTTCATGATGTTCGCAATTCCGATCTTTGGCGCCGGCGCGATTCGTTCCGGCGCACCGGTTTGGCTCCGAGTTGCCGCGATCTGTGGCGCTGCTGTTTCGCTGCTCGCAATTTTCTTCACGGTCTATCCGATCATCGACGTGCCCAGCCCGCTGATTTTCGGAGCAAAAATCGCAGCCGTCACCATCATCGCCAATGCCATCGGCATCGCCATTTATCTCTTTGGCGAACGGAGACGCCGCGGGCACCCACAAGCATGACTGCTTAAAGCAGTCATGCTTCACCGGCAGTTGTCGCCGTCGGCGCTGTGAAACTTGACGGCTTAAAGCCGTCAAGTTGTCTCGTGGCAATTGTTGATGACCCAGCGCAGATATTCGGGCAAGCCGGCCGAGACTGGAACGAAAATTATCTCGGGAACTTCGTAGGGATGAAGCGAGCGCAGTTTTTCCTGAAAGGTCGATTGTCGATCTTCGCTCAACTTAAAAAACACAAGCGTTTCGTTTCCTGTCTCGATTTTCTCTTTCCAGCGATAAACCGATTCGATCGCCGGCAAAATATTTGCGCATGCAGCCAGTTTTTCAGTGACGAGCTGATTGGAAATCCGTTGCGCGGTCTCGCGATCCGGAAACGTGCTTAGCGCGAGAAGAACGGCCATTCGTCAGGCAGGAACAAGCGATTCACTCTGCCTCACCGGATCGAAGTGCCCGGGCGGCTCGCCCCGACAGATCCAACCGCCGCCAATGACGACGTCGCCATCGTAAATTACTGCGGCTTGTCCCGGCGTGACCGCGCGCTGCGGTTCATGCAAGCGAATTCGGGCGCGATGATTTTCAAGCGGCGTGATCGTCGCGCGTGTGCCGGGATGGCTATAACGAATCTTCACCGTAACATTGACATCTTCGTTCGGCAGATCAGGTACGATCCAATTAGTCCGATCGATTTCGAATTCATCGCAAACCAAATCGTCGGCGTCGCCGACGATCACGCGATTTGTCTCGGCATCCAAGTCGACAACGTAACGCGGTCGCGCTGAGCCGCCCGGAAGTCCTTTGCGCTGACCGATCGTGAACAGTTCGATCCCGTCGTGTTCGCCAACAAAGTTTCCATTGACGTCGTAAATCTCGCCGCGATGAAACTCGTTTTCACCGACATGCGAACGCAAAAACGCTTTGTAGTCATTGCCGGGAACAAAACAGATCTCCTGACTGTCGATCTTGTCGGCGACTTTCAAACCTAACGAATGCGCGATTTTCCGGATTTCGGGCTTTCGCATCGTCCCGAGGGGCGTGAGCGCGCGACGGAGCTGCGGCTGACGCAGGCTAAAGAGGAAGTAAGATTGGTCTTTTCGCGGATCGACGCCTTTGCGCAAAACAGCGTGCTCGTCGTGATGTTCGATGATCGCGTAATGGCCGGTCGCGATGTAATCGCAGCCCAGCGCTTCCGCTTTGCCCCAAAGATTACCGAACTTTAGTTTTTCGTTGCACATTACGCACGGATTCGGCGTCCGTCCGGCCTGATACTCGCTCGTGAAATAATCGATCACGGTGCGCTCGAATTGGTCCGCCTCATCGACAACGTAATGCGGAATGCCTAACGAATGGGCGACACCGCGCGCGTCCGCGACCGCTTGCGGGCCGCAACACTTGTCCTCGGCGCGCGAGATGCAATCCTGCGGCCACACTTTCATCGTTACACCGATGACATCGTAGCCTTGCTCGCGCAGCAAATAACCGGCGACGCTGGAGTCCACTCCACCGCTCATGCCAAGCAACACGCGTTTCTTGTTCCGATTCATCGAGGCGAAGAATTTCGATCAATCGCCGACCGAGTCAATGAACGAACCGGAACGCTGACGAATTTGCTGCCACGGAGAGTGAATCGCCACGGATGATGCGCCGATCGTGTGATTCCGATTCGTTCATCGGCCACAACATCGACATCTTCATCGCCTGCGTAGGCGAAGCAATGGCGCGGATCGACGCACAGATTCATTTCATGATGTCGATCCGTAATATTGAACGCCTCGGTCAGTTTGCCGGGGCCGGAACAAAGTTGGCGCTCATCATCAACGCCGCGCCGTCTTTTCATTAGCTCGATTCCGCGCAGCGGTTCCACCGCGCGAATTAAGACGAAGCCGTTGGTCGCGCCTTTCACCAGTACGTTCAACATCCAGTGCGCGCCGTAACTGAAATAAATATAAGCCGTGCCGGCCTTGTTTCGTTCAACAAACGCGCGGGCGGTCGGACGCGAGAAAGTGTGGCAGGCTTCGTCGCTCTCCGCTAAGTACGCTTCCGTTTCGACAATTTTTCCGGCGCACTTTCTCCAGATCAGTTCAGCTCCCACCAGTTTCCGGGCGCACGCAATCGGGTCGCGTCGGAAAAAAGTTGCCCGAAGGATTCGGTTTCTCACCTTGCAACTACGTCGCCCGGCAGATCGATTGAAAGCAAAAAGGCGCTAAAAACCTTTTGCCTTATAATAAACTGGGACCTTCACGTCACATGCCACTGGCTTTCCCTCTCGGAACGCAGGAATAAATCTCGCTTTGCTGAGATCGTCGAGCGCGGCATTGCCGAATCCAAGAAATGGTGGCTGCTCGCTCAGCACCTTGAGATCCTGCAAATTGCCGGACGCATCGACCTTAAGTTCAAGCTCGGTCGAGCCATCTACCGGCACCGGCGCGCTTTCGCGACTCGGATAGTGGAAGCCACTGAACTTTGAGTCCGCTCCGTAGAAAGGCTGCGGCCCGATGAAATCATTTTCTTTTTTCAGTTCCTCGCGTTCCTGATTGGAGAAAATGCGCAGCCGCGGTTTGTCATCCACGATAGCGAAAATCACCGTGCCATAATAAATCGCATCGACCGGCAGGTGATTGTAAATCGCAGGTATAAATTTGGGATTAGCCGCGGCCGATATTTTTTTCAGCAGCTCTTGCTCGAGCAATTTCGAATCGGGCGTTCCGCGATAGGTCGAAACCGAAAGGACTTCGCCCGTCTTCTTGACCGAACAGGAAAACATGATCGCAGCGTCCTTTTGCCCTTGTTTGATCAAGCCCGCGGTGTCGATGCGGTTGATCAAAGCATCGGGCCCGGTGCCGAGCAGGACCGGACGATACAGCGGCAGGTTCGCAGCCTGTGACGATGAAACATCCACCTGCGACCAGCCAAGATCGACAATCGACAACAAAACGACCGCTGAAATTCCGAAAACGCGCATGGGACAGATACGCAACCGAAACCGCAGCCATTTTCAACCGCAATCTCGCCTAAATTTACGCCGCCGGCCGATTTTGGAAGGCAATCTTGTGCACGACCTGATGACGCCGGAAATAATCGATCATGGCATCACGTGTTTGGACGGGATGAAACGTGCAGCGCGTCGCGGGCGTCTCGAGCAAAGCGCACAACTTCATGAAGCGGTGGCCGCCGCTGCGTGAATCGAATGTGTTGAAGGCGATCGAGTAACGTTTGTCGCGCTCGAGCATGCGACCGTCGGTCAGTCGCATTGCAGCGATTCGGCGCTCGTACCCTGATCCCTCAGTTTCGATTTCAATGCCAAGCAAATTCCGCGGCTCCCGGCTCGCATAGACTTCTTCCATCGCTGTTTTTATCTCTTCCGGAGTGAGCTCCGCCGTGACGACATAATTCTCAAAAGGAATGAGATTCCAGATGTCATTCACCGTTTTTGGACCAGCCGCGAAGTTGTTCTTCTCATCGAAAACGCCATGCATTGCGCCGTCCACTGCGGTGCCGCGTTCTCGCAACGCTTCCAAAATCGCCGCGCCAATGAGCGCTTCGACCTCGCTTGGTTGACCCGGTCGACCGCGCACGTGAAGCGTCTCGGCTAAAATGCCGATCCGTTGGGCGAGAGCGCCGGCCGATGCATCAAGCTGCGGTTTGGTTCGTGAGACCACGACATGATCGATCGGAATTCGATTGTTCATCAATTCGCAGCGGGCCTCGCGATGCAGCAATTTTTTTGAAGTGCGATCGAAAGTCAGATCGAGCCGGCCGACATGAATACCGAAATGATCGGCTTGGGTTAGAAGCACGCCGTTTGTCAGACGGCTCGGAATTGTTTGATGCGTGTGACCGGCAATAAACGCCCCGACTTCGGGGAACTCTGAGGTTAACGCGACGACATTATTGGCGAAATCATCGCCGCCAGTGCGCGGCTTCAAGCCCATGTGTCCCGCGAGCACAATCGCATCCGCGCCCTCGCTCTTGGCCTTGATCATCACGCGGCGGACTGGGTCGACCGAGTATTCAAAATCGAAACCGCGAATGAATTCCGGCCGAAACCAAAACGGCATTCCCGGAGTGGTCAGTCCGATGATGGCAATCCGGATTTCTTCGAACTCCTTCAAAATATAAGGCTGAACTTTCGCGAATGGGTTCGCCGAAATCTCACCGCTCGGCTTTCCTTCCATCGACATGTTCGCGGCCAGCGCCGGCATGCTCGATTGCGTGATCGCGTTTGTGAACGTCTCCGGGCCCCAGTCGAATTCGTGATTGCCGACGATCCAGGCGTCGTATTTCAAATGGTTGAAGAGATCGATCATCAGCGCGCCGTTCGTGCGCAAGCTGACGTCAGTCCCTTGATAAACGTCGCCGATGTCGATCAAGATCGAATTGCGATTTTGCCGGCGCCAGCGTCGGATCTGCGTGACGCAACGCGCAAATCCGCCGAGGTCTGCGTTTCCTGCGTAATCGCTCGTGGGCAGAATGTGCCCGTGCAAATCGGTCGTGTGGAGAATCGAGATTCGAACGATGTCTTCGTTCAGCGCAGCGGCGGCGCGCGCGATCCCCGGTGCTGCGCAAAACAAACCGGCCTGACCGATCGTTTTAAGAAACGCACGCCGAGTGGGGGAACTCACTTACATCGACATATCAGTATCAACGTCCGGAAACAATTTTATTTCGACTGAATCCCAACACGAACAGACACAATTAACAGAATTCACAAAATGGTTAGCCCTTCGGGCTGTTTGTCCTTCTTTAACCCGTTTTAATTCTGTAGATTCTGTGCATTCTGTCTTTTTTATGGAGCTGGATGGAATCGATCACGTCGCGCTAAGTGTGCGCGACGTGGAGCGTTCCGCGCAATGGTACATTGACGTCCTCGGTTTCGAGCGTCGTCACAAAGGAATGTGGGACGGCATTCCCGTTTTCATCGGCAAAGGCACAACCTCGATCGCTTTGTTTCCAGTTAGGTCAAAGGAAGGATCATCATCGCGTGGCGGCGTTCGAATGCTTCATCTAGCGTTCCGCGCGAGTCGGCAAAATTTTCTCGCTGCTCAAGAAGAACTGAAAAGCCGCGGTATTAAATTCGAGTTCCAAGACCACGAAATTTCGCACTCCATTTATTTCCGCGATCCCGACGGCCATAAACTCGAGATCACAACCTACGAATTAAAATGACGCTCGGGGGATGATACGCACCGCATTGTCGCAAGCGGGCAGTGCGTGAGTGCGAATGGAACACCTAGACCTAACCAATACCTGCAGCCAGCAGCTTGTCAGAAGGTTGAGAGTTGAGGGAAGGAGCTAAGAGAGCGTGACATGCTGGCGGTTGTCTCGTCTAACAACTAACCAGCCGCCTTGCGGGAAGGCACCAAAATCGCGTCGCGCATACCGTGGACAAATTTTTTGTCGGCTGGTGCGATCGTCGCGAGAGTGCCGCGCAATTTCACCCGATCGTTCTCCACAAAATAATACGGACAAAGGCGAACGCGGCCTTTCATCGTTTTTGATTCGCCAGAATCTGGATCCCAGTAGCGATGATCGAGCAAGCGGCCTTTGTGAAAGCGTTGCATGATCGTCGGTGACGAGTCGAAGGTAGCGAGCGCATGCTCGATCCTCTTTTCCCATTCGGCGTGGGCGAGATCGGAGCCGAGTGAAATTCCGCGGCTGCCCCAACTGAGCGGCGAGAATCCGCTGACTTTCAAAAGGAGATCGCGGTCCTTCTGGCTGAATGTCGCCGCTTCGCGCCAATCGTGAATTTCCAAACGCGGAATCACCGCGTGTTGCGGCAATGGCGTTGGATCGAGTATCCAGGAATAGGGGATCACTTCCTGTAGTTTGAGCAAATATTTTTCGCCGAGCTCGCGCCGCCAAAATTCGTGCAACGGTTTCAGCCAAAACAATGCGAACCACATTTTTTCTTCGAGAAACGGTTTGATCGGCGGCGTGATCGTGACTTTACCTTCGGCGTTTGCGCGCAGGAGATTGTCGATCTTCGGAATATTCGGCAGATCGAACAGTTCAAAGAACCGGTAAACGGCGCGGCCGTCCCGCGGCTCGTAGTTTTCCGCTGCAACCACGCGCCAGTCGAAATCTGGTTGCCGATCTTTTCCGCCAGTCGGACGGACTCGTCCTGTGGCGAGCAATCGGGCGGCGACCCACTCCATTTCCGGCCGATAGGTCGACGCTTCTTGGGAAATGACAATGTCGCCGCCATTTGGCAGCACACTTTGAAATCCATCGAGCATTCCGTGAGCGCCGCCGACAATTTCTGTATCAAACGCGGAATACGTTTGGTTCAGCCATGCGGTTAAACCGATTCCGCCCGGGACCGAATCGATCTCAGCGATGATGTAACCGTTGTCGGTAAGAATCAGATCAGGTCGAATGACTCGCGGCAGATCGTCCCGGATTTCTTTGCGCCGGGAAAATTCAATTAACTCTTTCGGTTTGCCGGCATCGAGATAGCGGGCGACCCACTCGGGCTGTTTTCCTTTAGCGCTTAATTGATAAAGCTGATTGCACGCCCGCTGAAAAACGAACAAGCGATGGCCGAGTTGCTCGAGCTCGGCTAGAAATTTTTGCTCGATCGGAAACGCGTCGGGCGAGAGCAGCCAATCCTTTTCCGCGAACAGGCCGTGCGGCGGGATGGCTTCTCGGATGAGTGAAAGCTTTTCGTCCTTAACGAGCATCAGTAAGAAAACGTCCAACGCTGAACGCCGAACGTCCAATGCTGAATGCGGAGTTCTGATTTAAACATTCGGCGTTCGATGTTGGGCGTTCGACGTTTGCTGTTATCTGCCCGCGGCCATCTTTTTGAGCGCAAGTTTTACCAACTCTTCCGCCGATTTTATCTGGCCTTGCGTCTGCAAATCGCGAACAGCTTTGTGAGCGTCGACCTGTTTGTAACCGAGCGCGATAAGCGCGAGGACCGCTTCGTTCGCCTGTTCCTGCTCCGGCGTCGGCGCGTGCGCGGCGGTCGCCGCTTCCCAGGCAGCCGCGACGCCGAGTTTGTCTTTCAATTCCAGCACGATTCGCTCGGCCGTTTTCTTGCCGAGCCCGCCGATCTTCGAAATTGCCGCGGTATCAGAGTTCACGACCGCGGTTTTAAAATTCGTCACGCTCATGCCGCTGAGGACAGCCAACGCCAGTTTCGGACCGATCCCGCTCACGTTGTTCACCAGCAACCGAAACAGATCGCGTTCCGGCACGGTCATGAAGCCGTAAAGAATGTGCGCGTCTTCGCGAACGGTCAGATGCGTCAGGATCCGGATTGGCTGGCCGACAGCAGGAAGTTTGTCGTAACTTGATAGCGGAATGAAAACTTCGTAGCCGACGCCGCTGACGTCGACCGTCGCCTGTGTTGGCAGCGCGCTCACGAGTTTGCCGTCAAGGAACGTGATCATGTGAAGCAACGCTTCCTCAATCCGGCTTCAACACAAGCGTAAGATCGACATCTTTACCTTTGGCGATGTTGAGCCCGGTAGCAGAAAAACTTTTCCAGGTCGCGGGCGGAGTCGGAAATACTTTTGTAACCAGCGGCGTCGGCAGAATGACAAAGCGCGCTCCATTCTTTTCCATGAATTGCGCGGCGTTCGTTGAATTTAACAGAGTCATCCAGCCTTTTATCCGCGACCGAAAATACCAAACCAAACTTGGCTCCTGGAAATCGACGGCGCCGAATTCCATTTCCGGCCGAAGCTGATCGCGTGTTTGTCGAAAAAGCTGAGCGGCTGGAAAAAATTGGGCGACTGTAGGCGCGAAGAACAGAGCAACGACGAGATAGATCGACGCGGCGGCGACCGCACATTGTTTCAGAAATTGCGGGCGATCGATCAAATGCCGCGCGAGTAGAAGCGAAAGCAGCGGAAACGCCGGAAGTGTGTAATGTGGCAGCTTGGTTTTTATCAAACTGAAGATGACAAAAATG
>JALYKJ010000106.1 GCA_030774845.1 Verrucomicrobiota bacterium | reverse complement strand
CCCTTGGCGTGTCCATCGACGATCACGATGTCGAGCATTTCGGTTTGAGGAAACATCCGCACGGTGCCGGCGGCGATTTGGCGACAAAGCGCCTGATAACAGCCGAGCAAAAGTTGCTGGCCGGTTTGGCCGCGCGCATAAAACGTTCGCGAAACCTGTGCGCCGCCAAAAGAGCGGTTCGCGAGCAAGCCGCCGTATTCGCGCGCAAACGGAACGCCTTGCGCGACACATTGATCGATTATGTTCGAGCTCACCTCGGCGAGCCGATAAACGTTTGCTTCGCGCGAACGAAAATCGCCGCCCTTGATCGTGTCGTAGAACAAACGGTAAACGCTATCGCCGTCGTTCTGATAATTTTTCGCGGCGTTGATTCCACCTTGCGCTGCAATTGAATGCGCGCGCCTTGGCGAATCCTGGTAACAAAAACATTTCACGCGGTAACCGAGCTCGCCGAGCGTCGCCGCGGCGGAACCGCCGGCCAGACCACTGCCCACCACAATGATTTCGAATTTGCGGCGATTGTTTGGACTAACGAGACGCGCATGGTCCTTGTGACTCGTCCACTTGCGATCGAGCGGACCGGACGGAATTCGCGCGTCGAGATTGCCGATCATAACTGTTGCGCCGGTTTAATAAATCCGAGCAAGACGGCAATGGGAATCGAGGTGTAGCCGATGAAAAGCAGCCAGGCGAAAATTCGTCCGCCGATGGCGAGTCGCGGCGCCAGTCTCTGATTATTTAAACCGAGCGATTGAAAGAAGCTCGATGAACCATGGGTCAGATGGAGCGTAAGGAGAAATAGACCGAGGATGTAAAAGCTCGAGACGTAAACGTTTTGAAATCCGTAAACCATCATCGAATAAACGTCGTAGCGATTGAGCGGATCGAGTTTCAGAAGCAGAAACTGCGGATTGAATTTGCGACCGGTGAAGTGGAGCAAGTGAAAAATAATGAACGCGAGCACCACTAATCCGCTCACGACCATGTGGCGCGAGGCCCAGCTGGCCTTCACGTATTGCCGGTCGATGTACGCTTCGGGGCGGGCGCGACGATTTTCGATCGCGAGCAGGATCGTGAAGTAGATGTGCAAGATGACACTCACGAGCAGGAAAATGCGGATGAGCCACAGGAGCGGGCCCAAATCGCGCAGATGTTGCGAGTAAGCATTTATCCATTCGGGCCCGAGAAAAATTTGCAGGTTGCCCAGCAAATGGCCGATGACGAATAGAATTAAAATCACGCCGGTAACCGCAACGATCATCTTTCTGCCGACGGATGAATGACAAAAATCCGAAATGAAGCCGCGCGGCTTCGTTCGAACGGTCGCGGCGGCAGCTGATTTCGGCTGAGATTGTTGATCGATCATTTGCTTCCAGGTTTTACCGCAGGAATTTTCGCGAGATCAGGCGGCAATTGATCCGCCGCAAAATTTTGCACGTTCATTTCGACCAAACTAATGAACGGGCAACCAAAGTCCGGTTTGCTTTCACCGCTTCGATCCACAATCACGCCGACGGCGGTGACAATTCCACCCTCCGCGTGGACAATGTCGATCGTCTCCTGAACGCGGCCGCCGCGGGTAACGACGTCTTCTACGACGATGAATTTTTCGCCGTTGTCGATCTTGAATCCGCGGCGCAACGCCAATTTGCCATTCTCTTTTTCAGTGAAGATGTGGCGTTTGCCTAACGAACGTGCGACTTCCTGACCGACGATAATTCCACCGAGGGCAGGGGAGATGACAGAATCACAATCAAAGGCGCGCAATTTGTCGACGAGCATTTTGCAAACGCGCTCAGCGATGTCAGTGTGTTGAAGGAGAATGGCGCATTGAAAATATTCCCGGCTATGCAATCCGGAGCGCAAAACGAAATGGCCGTCGAGTAACGCGCCGGTTTTTCTGAACAAAGCGAGCAGGTCTTCGCTCATTTACTTTCTTCTGTAGCGGCACTCTATGAGTGTCGCATTATTTTTTTGATATCGAGCGACGGTCATAGACCACCGCTACGGTTAAAATTTAGCCGGAGGTATCGGCGGCAACTTCGGTTGACGAACTGCCGTTGCCGGCAACCGCGATTACTTCGATTTCCACGCGCGCGCCTTTTGGCAACGCGGCCACCTGCACAGTCGAGCGCGCGGGCGGAGTTTGCTTGAAATAGGAGCCGTAAATTTCGTTCACGGCTTGAAAGTCGGCGAGATCGACCAGGAAAATGGTTGTTTTTGCGATGTTCTCGAAAGTCAGCCCGTCGGCCTTCAAGACAGCGGTGATGTTGTCGAGAACGCGGCGGGTTTGCACGTCAATGCCGCCGGCAACGATCTGGCCGGTCTTGGGGTCGAGCGGGATTTGTCCGGCGCAGTAAATTGTCGATCCAACGCGGACGGCCTGAGAATAGGGCCCGACGGCTGCGGGTGCGTCGGAAGTGGAGATGATTTTCTTCATGCGCTCGATTGTAGCTGTAAAAGCACCTCGCACAATGTCCACAAAGGACACAATGCCAACAGATGGCGGTCATCCCGAGCGGAGCGAAGGATTTCACAGAATGTCCGTGATCACGCAGCTTTTTCCAGCGTGATCAAACATCGATTGGGAGGTCCCTCACGTCCGTTCGGGATGACAGATGAAGAATCTCAACGATATTAACGGCGGCATGGTTGGTTGGATTTTAAAGAAGATCGTTGGCTCGAAAAACCAGCGCGAACTGAGGCGATTGACGCCTATGGTTCGCCGGATCAACGAGTTCGACGAGCAGTTCAAGAGCTTGTCCGACGATGCGTTGCGCGCGAAAACGGCGGCCTGGAAGGAAGAGCTTACGAAGATTTCAGATCCGGAAGAGCAATGGAACCGGCTCGATGAGATTTTGCCGGAAGCATTCGCAGCGGTGAAGAACGCCGCGCGTCGGCTGAAAGAGAGACGTCATTCTTTCAGTGTCTGCGATCAGCCGATGACGTGGGACATGGTGCACTTTGATGTTCAGTTGGTCGGCGGAATGGTTTTGCATCGCGGGCGGATCGCGGAGATGGCGACCGGAGAGGGGAAAACTTTGGTAGCGACATTGCCGCTGTATTTGAACGCGTTAACCGGACGCGGCGCGCATCTCGTGACGGTGAATGATTATTTGGCCCGACGCGACGCGGAATGGATGGGTGCGCTCTACAATTTCCTTGGGCTAACGGTCGGCTGCATCCAGCACGACCAGGAACCAGATGTCCGTCGGCAACAGTACGCCTGCGACATCACTTACGGAACGAACAGCGAGTTTGGTTTCGATTACTTGCGCGACAACGGCATGGCCACGACGCGCGAACAACAGGTCCAGCGCGGTTATCATTACGCGATCGTCGATGAAGTTGACTCGATCTTAATCGACGAAGCGCGGACGCCGCTGATCATCAGCGGCCCGGCGACGATTTCGACCCATCAATACGACAAATGGAAGCCGCTGATCGAGCAATTGGTGCGCAAACAAACGATGCTGTGTAATCGCGTGGCCAGCGAAGCCGCAGAGAAATTTGAGCAGGGCGACATCGAAACTGGCGGACGCCTCATGTTCAAAGTGAAATTGGGCCAACCGCGCAACAAACAATTGTTGCGAATGATGGAAGATCCGGACAAGCGACGCGCGATCGATAAAGCGGAACTTTCGTTCTACACCGACACCCGCAAGGAAGAACTGTTCGCGCTTAAGGAAGAGCTCTTTTTCACGATCGATGAGAAATCGAACGAAGCGGATTTGTCCGAACAGGGTCGAACGTTTCTCAACCCGGACGATCCAAATGCGTTCGTGTTGCCGGATCTGATCAACGAATTTACTGAGATCGATCTCGATACGACTTTATCAGACGAAGAGAAGGACAAAAGAAAATCGGAGCGCCAACAGCATTGCGACGAGCAGGCGGAGCGGATTCACAACATTTCGAATTTGCTCCGCGCCTACTGCGTTTTCGACAAAGACGTCCAGTACGTCGTCGAGGAAAACAAGGTCGTCATTGTCGATGAATTTACCGGCCGGAAAATGCCGGGGCGACGTTGGAGCGATGGATTACATCAGGCGGTCGAAGCAAAGGAGGGCGTGCAGATTGACCGCGAAACGCAAACGCTGGCAACGATCACGATCCAAAATTATTTCCGGCTTTACCAAAAACTCGCGGGCATGACCGGCACCGCGGAGACTGAAGCGGCGGAGTTTCACGATATTTACAAGCTCGACGTCAACGTGATTCCGACCAATCGGCCGGTGGCGCGCAAAGATCACAACGATCGGATCTACAAGACACGCCGTGAAAAATACAACGCGGTCATCAACGAAATCAGAGAACACCATACCAAGCAGCAGCCAGTGCTGGTTGGCACGGTGAGCGTGGAAGCATCGGAATTACTGAGTCGAATGCTGAAGCGGGAAAAAATTCCGCACAACGTGCTGAACGCGAAGTTTCACATGCAGGAAGCCGAGATCGTGGCGCGCGCAGGGCAGCCGGGAACGGTCACCATTTCGACGAACATGGCCGGGCGCGGCACCGATATTAAACTCGGGCAGGGTGTGCCAGAACTCGGCGGATTATTTGTGCTCGGAACAGAACGCCATGAGGCGCGCCGGATAGATCGACAACTTCGCGGACGTTGCGCGCGCCAGGGCGACCCGGGCGGATCCCGCTTTTATGTCAGCTTCGAAGACGATCTCATGCGCAATTTCGGCGCGGCCGATCGTATGACGAAGATCATGGAACGCTTCGGTCTAGAAGAAGGCCAGGAGCTCGAGCATCGCTGGTTAAATAAATCGGTCGAGACTGCGCAAAAGCGCGTTGAGCAGCGCAATTATCTCATCCGAAAACGCACGCTCGATTTTGATGACGTGATGAACATGCAGCGCGAAGTCGTTTACACCTATCGAAACGAGGTGATCGACTCGGAAGGGCCGCGCACATTGATCTACGAAGTCATCGACGAAGCCGTGCCGGCGAAGTTGAAAGAATATCTCGAGGTCGATGAACCGAACTACGCCGGACTGATTCATTGGGTGAACACGACGTTTCCTCTCGGCCTAACGAAAGACAAAGCGCAATTCGAGACGCGCAGCGTCGATGAAAATGCGCAATTTCTGATTGGCAAGGTCAAGGAAGCTTACGAGCGGAAATCGAGTCATGAGGAGCCGAGCGCGGTGAAAAGTCTCGAGCGTTACATCATCTTGAATGCGATCGATCGTCTCTGGCAGGAACATCTCTACGCGATGGACGCGCTGCGGGAAGGCGTTTATCTCCGCGGTTACGCGCAAAAGGATCCGCTGATCGAATATAAAACCGAAGCTTACGACATGTTCGTCGAGCTCATGGCGAACATTAAAAACGAAGTGCTGCACAATCTTTTCCGGAGCACGTCGAACCTGCAGGCGTTCGAAAATTTCCTCGCGAGCCTTCCGCAATTTTTGCTGCGCGAAGATGCGCCGACCGCGCGAACGGCCAGCGCGCCGGCGCGCGTGCGTCACCCGCAGCCGGTTGGGGCGATGGCCGAAGTCGCGGTGGACGGCGATGGTGCGGGCGAAATGTCGATCGATCTGCCAGTGCGGCGTTCGCTGCCAAAAGTCGGCCGAAACGAACCGTGTCCGTGTGGGAGCGGAAAGAAATACAAGAACTGCTGCGGCCGCACGGCATAGCTTCGAAAGTGCTCGCTTTCGAAATCGGAGATTTGTTTTATTCTAGAAACCCTTCCGATATCATGCATAAAATTCATTCGCGCCGCATCATTGGACTATTGCTCGTTGCAGCTTTGCTCGCGGGCTGCGCGATCCATCGCCCCACAATCCGGGAATATCGGACCGACGAGGGCGGCCGGACCAGTGTCACGAATGTTACCGAAGAACAATATTGGAAGGAGCGCGTGGACGAACGGATCGCGGCCGAGATTGCCAAGGAAAAACCGGAGGCTGGATACGACACCTGGCAAAACTACTGGCGCTGGTGGTACAGCGTTCTGCGCCGAAAGAAGAAGCCGCCGTTCAAATCGGACGAGTTTAAGAGTTCGGCGGACCTTGTGAATTACATCAAAGAAAAACGCCGGGCCAAAGGATTACCGACGTACGAGGACTGACGAAGCAAAAAGGTAGAAGTTAGAAAGTAGAAGAGTTTCGTGGCGTTGGGCACGCTAGCGAAAGGATGGTAAACGGCGAAACGATTGAATCGTATGTGCCGGCGCGGCTGGACCGGATGCCGTGGAGTCGGTGGCACTGGTTGATCGTCATCTCCCTCGGAGCGACCTGGATTCTCGATGGACTCGAGGTCACGCTCGCAGGCTCGTTAGGTGGAATCCTGACGCGGAAAGAAACGCTGGGGCTCACGGATACTGAAGTCGGTGCGACTGCGACCTTCTATCTCACGGGCGCGGTGATCGGCGCGCTTCTGTTTGGCTACGGGACGGATCGATTTGGTCGGAAGAAATTATTTTTCATCACCGTAGCGGTTTATCTGATTGGAACGGCGTTGTCTGCCTTCTCGTGGAATTTTGCGAGTTACGCTTTCTTCCGCGCGTTGACCGGCGCCGGAATCGGCGGCGAATACGCCGCGATCAATTCGGCGATCGACGAACTGATTCCGGCAAGGGTGCGCGGTCGCGTGGACTTAATGATCAACGGCTCTTACTGGGTCGGCGCCGCACTCGGTTCGGGGGCGACGCTGTTGCTGCTCGATCCGAATCGATTTCCAGTCGCGTTAGGCTGGCGCTTTGCCTTCGGGATCGGCGCGACTCTGGGTCTTATCGTTATTTTCTTTCGCCGCTGGATCCCGGAAAGCCCGCGCTGGCTGATGATCCACGGGCGGAATGCTGAGGCCGAAGAGATCGTGGATGAAGTCGAGCGTAGGATTGTGGCCGATCCTGAAACGTTGCCAGCACATGATTCCCCGCCAACACGGATCCACACACGAACGCATACGCCGTGGCGGGAAATTTGGAACGCCATTGCGCACGAACATCGACATCGTTCGTTCCTCGGTTTTGTTTTGATGCTGACGCAGGCGTTTTTTTACAACGCGATCTTTTTTACGTACGCGCTCGTATTGATGCGATTTTACGGAGTGCGCGAGAGCAGCGTCGGCGGCTACCTTTTGCCATTTGCGCTCGGAAATGTTCTTGGCCCGGTCGTGCTCGGACATTTGTTTGACACGATTGGTCGCAAACAAATGATTGCGGCGACTTATGGTGTCTCCGGGATTTTGCTCGCGTTGACCGGCTGGTTGTTTCAGGCCGGTCTGTTGACCGCACAAACGCAAACGCTGGCATGGACGATCATTTTTTTCATCGCCTCAGCTGCGGCGAGTTCGGCCTATTTGACGGTGAGCGAAATTTTTCCGCTCGAAATTCGCGCGATGGCGATCGCAATTTTCTACGCAATCGGAACTCTCACCGGCGGAGTATTCGCGCCGTTGCTCTTTGGTTGGATAATTGGGACCGGATCGAGCAACGCGCTTTTCGCAGGTTATTTGGTAGCCGCCTTCTTGATGATTTTTGGTGCGATTGTTGAACTTTGGATCGGCGTGGCAGCTGAACGCCAGCCGCTCGAACATGTCGCCGCCCCGTTATCGAGCCGGAACTGAAAGCTGGCAGGTGTGAATCGGTCCAGCCGGCGTGAGTTCGCTGCAATAAAGATGAAACGCGTCGACGCGAAACATTCCGGCGTCGAGTTCGGCATTCGACTTTAGAAATTTTCGAAGCACGCCGCCATGGGCATCGCCGCAGCGCGCGAGCGTGATATGCGCATGCCAGGAACGCAAATCGGCTTCGAGTCCGACGGCCAGTGCTGCATCCTGCACCTGTTTGTGAAGTTGAAAAAGATGTGGATGACCTTTTCCGACGCCAATCCGAATGATTTTCACGTGACCCCCGCGGCTGCGGGGTGGAAATGTGCCGATGCCTTCGATTGGAAGAAAAAAAGCGCGAAATTCAATCGCGTTCAGTTTTTCGCGCAACGCAAGGTCGACCTCTTCCGATACGTCGGGAAAGAAACCGAGCGTGAGATGCATTTGACTGCGGTCCGTCCAGCGCACGCCGCGAATGTGTGGGTTTAGATCGGCAAGCGATTGCTGGATGACTGACGGCGGGCTAACCGCAACGAAGAGCCGCTTGAGTTTCACTTCTTGCCGCGAACCTCGGCGCCAGATCGCGCTTCATCCCCGCTCTTACTGACACGCGGTGGCATCCATCGATTAACGAGTTTCATGACGTGACCGATCAGATTCGGAAATAGCGCATTAGCGGCAACGACGAAATAGGCCGAGCGGGGCATAGTCAGGGCGGGCTTACCGCGCCGGCATGCGTTCAAGATTTTCCGCGCAGCGCGCTCCGCGGAAATCGAGGCGAACGGAATTTTACTCGACCAGTCGAACCATCCGTATTCGGCAGCGTGGTCGCCTTTGAACTTGGCGTGAATTTGCGAGCCAGTGCGCATCAGTCCCGGCGTGACGGTTGTGACGTGGATGTTGTCTTGGGTGAGTTCGGGTCGAATTGCATCGGAAAAGCCCGTGAGCGCAAACTTGCTGGCCGAATAAGCTGTCATGTGCGGCACGGCAATTCTTCCGCCGATCGACGAAATGTTCACGATGCGACCGCCGCCTTTTGTCCGCATTTGCGGAACGATCAGCAAATACAAGATAAACGGCGCCCAAAAATGCAGCCGCATGGCACGATCGAAATCCTTGAGCTGCATATGCGCAAGCGGACCGATTTCGATGGTGCCGGCGTTGTTAATCAGGATGTCGATCTTACCAAAGCGCTGAAGGGCCTGTTGGACCGCGGATTGAATTTGCGCGGACTCGAGCAGGTCGCACGGGATCGTCAAAACCTCCGTAGCGAAGCGATCCAAGTCAGTTTTCGCGCGGGCGAGCTCTGCGGCATCGCGCGCGATGAGAGCGACTTTGCCTCCGCGCGCGCAAATCTGGCGCGCAATTTCCAATCCAAGACCGCGCGAGCCGCCGGTGATCAGAGCGATTTTCTCTTTGAAAAAACTGGAACGCGACATCGTGGGTACCAAAGCCCTAGCGCTGAAAAGATCAATAAGTCCGACGGTCATAGACCGTCGCTATAGTTTCAAGAGTGTTTGCGG
>JALYKJ010000105.1 GCA_030774845.1 Verrucomicrobiota bacterium | reverse complement strand
GAGCCATATGGCGCGTATCGATTTTCCACGTAAATCCAGGTCTCGCTAGGACGGCCGCGCATTTCGCCGACGGTCTTTTGCTCGGGCGAACCCCACGCCAGCCAGACCGCATTCGTCGACATCCCGGAGCGAATCTGCCCTTGTCGCACCAGCGCCTGGTCGCGTGGCGAAAGAGAATTGAAAATATCGGGGTGCTCGGAAATCCGGTTCTCCAGCGTCTCGCAACTTGTTAGGCACAGTCCGACGGCGACCAAACCTAACAACAGCGCATTGGAAATTGTTCTCATAAAAAATGATACAGCCGCGACATGGTCAGTCAATTAACCCAGCTTCTTGATTCAACACCCGGAAAACCGTAACGTTGCGTCGCACATGGAAGATCGTTACGGCCATCGCATCTCCTACCTGCGCGTTTCCATCACCGATCGTTGTAACGAACGTTGCAACTATTGCATGCCGCGCGAGCTCCAGGAATGGCTGCCGCGTGAGGAGGTTCTCAGTTACGAAGAAACCTTGCGCCTTATCCGGATCGCTTCCGAGTTGGGCGTAACAAAAGTGCGCGTCACCGGCGGCGAACCGCTCACTCGCCGCAATGTTGTCGATTTCGTTCGCGAAATTCCAAAAATCTCTGCAATCGCCAGTCTTGGGATTTCAACGAATGGGACCTTGCTCGCGCGTGAAATTGCGCCGGGACAAACAATGGCGACAGCACTGCGCAGCGCCGGCGCGCATTCGATCAACGTCTCGCTCGACACCTTAGATCGAGATCTTTACGCACAGATTACCGGCCGTGATTTCCACCCGCAGGTTT
This sequence comes from Verrucomicrobiota bacterium, assembly GCA_030774845.1. Lineage (GTDB taxonomy): Bacteria > Verrucomicrobiota > Verrucomicrobiia > Chthoniobacterales > UBA10450 > AV40. Next base: position 4,628 of record JALYKJ010000105.1, on the reverse strand, counting down.
TGGAAGGAATTGACGCGGCCATCGCGGCCGGATTCGACCAAATCAAACTGAACACGGTTCTGATGCGCGGTCGTAACGACGACCAATTGGTTCCGCTGATTGAATTCGCGGCTGCCCGCAATCTGATCCTTCGTTTCATCGAGATGATGCCAGTCAGCACCACCGAAGTGTTGAGCGACGAAAATTTTCTTCCGATCGCCGAAGCAAAGCGGACGATTGAGAAACGCTTCGGCGATTTGATTCCCGAGACATCATTCCGGACAAATGGCCCGGCCACCTATTACCAAATCCCCGATCGCGAACAGCGGATCGGATTTATCGGGGCGATGACGAACCTTCACTTCTGCGAAAGTTGCAACAAGCTTCGCCTTACGTGCGACGGCAAGCTGCGGCCGTGCCTTGGCAGTTATCTCGAGTTCGATATCATGAAACCGCTGCGCGCGGGCGCGAGCGATGACGAGTTACGCCGGTTTTTCATCGATGTGGTCGACCGCAAGCCGGAGCAACACGATTTCCGGAATAATTATCAGCCGGACCGTAAGATGATCGCCATCGGCGGCTGAGCGATGGATCGATTGTCTCACATCGGCGCGGATGGCCGCGCCCAAATGGTCGATGTGTCCGCCAAACCGATGAGCGCTCGCACCGCGATCGCCAAAGGAAAAATCAAGCTCCAGCGCAAGACGCTCGATCTGATCTCAAAAGATCGGATCGCAAAAGGAAACGTTTTCGCGACTGCGCGCCTCGCAGGAATTCAGGCCGCGAAACAAACGCCGAATCTCATTCCGCTCTGTCACACGTTGCCGCTGGGCGATGTGAAGATCGACATCGTCGGCTCGCGCGATCACGCGGAAGTGACCTGCACCGCGCGCACTGTTGCTCAGACCGGCGTCGAGATGGAAGCGCTCACCGGAGTCGCCGTTGCGTTGCTCACGATCTATGACATGTGCAAAGCAATTGATAAGAAGATGCAGATTTCCGATGTGCGGTTGATTAAGAAAACAAAAGTGTAATGCAGATCGTTTGCGGGATTATCACGGTTTCTGATCGCGCGAGCGCGGGCGATTATAAAGATTTGGGCGGACCTGCGCTCAAGGAAGTTGCCCAAAAGAATCAGTGGCAGGTCCTGTGTGAAGCTGTAATCCCTGATGATGCCACGCGAATTCAGGAAACGATCCGTTCGTTTTCGAAACAGGGCTGCGGTTTGATTCTGACCACAGGCGGAACCGGGATTGGGCCGCGCGATGTTACGCCAGAAGCGATTCGAGCAATTATGCGATTGGAATTGCCGGGCTTCGGCGAAGTGATGCGCTCCGAATCGATGAAGATCACGCCGAACGCAATTCTTTCGCGCAATCTGGCGGCGGTGGTTAATGATTCGCTCGTGATCGCGCTCCCGGGCAAACCGAGTGGCGCGGTTGAATGTCTCGAAGTTGTCGCCGGCGCAATTCCGCATGGTGTCGCGGTCGCGCAACGTCAGCCGACATCGTGTTAGTCGCGCGATTGTTGACCTTTCAATCAGGATAAATCAGCAAGCGCATCAGCTGTTGTCCGTGCTCGGTGAGATGCGTGTGATTCGCAGGTCCAGTGGCAACACCGTTGGTCAAATGAGACGCGTCTAGTGCACTTGGTTTTACATAAACGACCTCGGGTTCCTTCACCCGTCTCTCACTTGGCTCGATTCTCAGCGGCAAACCGCTGCGCGCGAAACTAACTATCCACGACCTCGGATCGGTTGTTCCGCTTCCGCTCACCATCCAGGGATAAAGTTTTGGCAATTCAAAGTACCGGGATTTCGGTATCGCTACTTTGTAAAAAATTTCTTCTTGATTGAGAAATTGCGGAATCGTCAGCGACGGCTTTTCTCGGAGCTCTAAATAAAGCCGCGCAATATCAAGCCCGACCAGGTTAATTCCGTTGTAGATGCCGTGGTGGTTTGGGTCGTCGTTCGCGTGGAACGCATCGTACCATTCCTGGAATTTGTGGGACAGAATCAGATTCAATTCCAAATGCAAATGCGCGCGCGCGCGATTGATTCCCGCTCCGGTGTAACCCATCACCGCGATGTGCTGGTCGCGACGGACGGTATCGCCGGTGCGAACGTCGATCTTGCTGAGGTGCCCATACAAGCTGAAATAGGGCGAACCATCCCAGCGATGCTCGATCACGATGTATTTCCCGTAGTTTGAATAACCGGGAACCGCGTTGGTGTAGACAACTTTGCCATCGGCAATTGCGCGCACTTCATCCAACGGCTCGCCATTTTCGTCCCGATGAAGACAGCGAATATCGATGCCTTCGTGAAAGCGTGTGTAAACAATGCCCGAACTCGTCTCTTCCGGATCGCGCACAAAACCATATTGGCCGCCTTGCCACGGCGTCGATTTTTCGCCCCGGTAATCGCGCTCGATGTATTGATAGAAATCCGGCCCGCCGCCGTGAAAGATCGCGTCGTTGTCGGTCGGCAACGCAAGATCGACAACCCCGAAATGATCGGGGCTCGCGAGTTCTTTCGGAGTCGCCGTTTCGGTCTGCGTCAGAGCGCTCAGGGGCAAGGAAAAGACGGCGAGCAGCCTTACCAACGACGAGCGCATCAAGACTTATCGCTTTCGTTGTCCAATGAGTCGCCAATCCTTTTTCATCAAATCGATGTCGGCTTTGGTTAGACCGGAAGCGATGTAGATCCGCCCATCGGAAACACGACGGTCGATCTGCAATTCGGTGATCGGCCGGCCGTTGATGACCACAAACAGCAAAGTGCCGCGCCGCTCGATGCTCAGGGCGTCGAGCGCGAGTCGGCCGTGCTCATCCAGTTGAAAAAGCGCGCCGTAATTTCCATCCGCGGCCGGATACGGATAAAAGGCCACGACATCGCGTTCGGACAAGCGCGGCATTCGTTCGATCGCGACCTGTTTTCCGGAAAATAACGCGCGAATAGAGCTGGAGAAGATGGCTGTGTCGTTCGGATTCGCCTCCGCGTGGACGCGAAATATGCAATGCCGATCTTTACCGGTGGCAGAAATGGCCAAAAGTGCCAGAATCAGACTCGCGAAAATGGATTTCATGATCGATTGATAACGTTACCTTTTCGTCTTTAATCCGTCGATGATTCGTCAGGCCATCATTTTTTCCATCGTTCTCGCCACGGCTCTCGGCCTGCTGGCGCAGGAAAGGACGCCCGAGCCGTCGGCTTCGCTGGCGCCGCCTGCTGCGCCCGTTACCACTGCGACTCCGATCACAACCACGACCTTGCAGAAGCGAGGCTTCATCGGTCGCATCTTCCATCCATTTTCCTCTTCCGAAGTGCTTCCCAAATACAACGACCGCAGATTGCGCGGATTGATTCTCGATCTTCAGGTTTCACCCCAGCCGGTGCGACTTTCCGAGGTTCGACAAATGGAAGTGAAGCTGACTGTGACCAATATGGGCAATCGCATGATCCCGCTCGATTTTCCGACCGATCAGCGAATTGAGATTCAATTGCTCAACTCCGCCGACGCTGTGCTCACGAAATGGTCCGAAAACCACGCGATCAAGGAAAAGCCCGGGACCGTCCTCATCAATCCGGGTGAGCACGTTGAATACAAGGAAAACATCGCCACCCGCGATCTGACACCTGGCAAAGTCTTTACTGCCGACGTTTTTTTCCCGAAATATCCCGACCTTCACATCCGGCAGAAGTTTCTCACTGAACCGTGACGCGACTTTTTGCGGATTATCATTCCCATCCGCAAGGACATCGAGTCCGGCCGTATTCGCGAGAACTGTTGCAGCCGTGGATCGACAGCGCGCGCGCACGTGGTTTGAACGACGTCGCGTTTACCGATCACGATCGTTTCCATGCCGGAATCAATTTTGCTGAAATCGACAAGCTGCGTGCGGCGAACCCGGACGTGAAAATCCGCGCCGGGATCGAGCTCGACAACGATCCGCAAACGTCAGCCGCGGGACGACAGTGGATCGAAAAGAATTGGGATCAACTCGATTTCGTTCTTGGCTCGGTCCATTACCTCGATGATCCGACGCAAATGTTCGACAACGTTCCAGCCGGAGCATCTCAATTCGAAGGACGTAACATCGACAATCTCTATGCCGATTATTTTCGGCGCGTGCGCGACATCGCCGCTACCGGTCTGGTCGATTGTCTATCGCATCTTGATCTAATTAAGATTCATGGTCATCGGCCAAACACCGAAATTGGCGAGATCGTCAATGAGACTCTCAATTTCATTCGATCGCGCGATCTTGCCATCGAACTTTCTACCGCAGGCTGGCGCAAACCGGCGAACGAGCTTTATCCTGCCGATCGCATCATCGAGCTCGCAATCGAGAAAGGAATTCCGCTTACGACCGCGTCTGACGCGCATTCGCACGCGCAGCTCGCCGAAAATTTCGAGCGGCTCGGCGAGAAGATGTCGATCCTGGGTATCCGCGAAGTTTGCGTTTACGAAAAACACCACCGTAAAATACGAAAGCTGTAGGCACGCGGCATGTCTTCTTCCTCTCCCTTGCTCGTGAGAGGAATGCTTGTCACGCCGGAGCTGTGCGAAGGCGGAAGGTGAGGGGGTGATAGGTTCTAGCCTTGCAATGTTTGTCATTCCGAGCGGAGTCGAGGAATCTCTAAATGT
>JALYKJ010000104.1 GCA_030774845.1 Verrucomicrobiota bacterium | reverse complement strand
GACACAAACGCCGCTACAACATCTTCCGGAACGCTGCTTCGTCGATAATTCGGACGCCGAGTTCTTTCGCTTTCTCGAGTTTGTTCCCAGCGTCTGTGCCGGCGAGAACGTAATCAGTCTTTTTGCTCACGCTGCCGCTGACATGTCCGCCAAGCGCTTCTATTTTCGCCGTCGCTTCTTCGCGCGTCATCGACGGCAGCGTGCCGGTGAGGACAAAACTTTTTCCAGCCAACGGCAGCTCGGCCATTTTCTTGGCCGAAACTTTTTCGCTTTTCGGATGAATCCGTAATTGCTTCATCCGCTGAAGGATTTTCTTTCCCGCCGCCGACCCAAAAAAATCGAGAACGGTTTTCGCTACCACTGGTCCGACTTCGGTTACGATGCCGCGGTGCTTGTCGATCTTGCTCTTCGATGGCTCGGCGAAACCGGATTTGATCAATCGCTCAGCGATTTCTTTCGGCCCGCGGCCGCGGGACTTGTCGCTTTTTCTGTCGTGGTAAGCGAGTACATCACGGAGAAATTTAGAATTCGCCACGTCCTCGATTGTTTCGTGAAAACGCGCGAGGTCTGTTGCGGTTGTTTTGCCGACGTCGGGAATGGCCAGCGCAAAAAGCCACCGCGAAAGCGGAGAAGTTCTCGCGCGCTCAATCGCCTCGATTGCTTTGGTGGCGTTTTTCTCGCCGAAAATGCGGGGAGCTTCATCCGTTCCCAAATTCAGCTTCGCAAGTTGCTCGACCTTCAGCTCGAACAAGTCGAGCGGCTCACGCACCAGGCCGCGCTCGACCAGTTTATCGGCGACGATTCCGCCGACGCTTTCAATGTCGAGGGCGCCGCGGGCCGCGAAAAATTCCACACGGCGTGTCGTCTGCGCCGGACAATGGAGATTTTCGCAGCGCCAGGCCACAAATTGCGGATCGCGCCGGACTTCGCCGCCGCACACAGGGCACTTGCCACGAATGTGTTTGAGGAAATCAAACGGCTTCGCAGCTCGAAGGCGTTTCGATTTCACGACTTCGACGACGGCCGGAATCACTTCGCCGGCTTTTTCAATTACAACCGTATCCCCGATCCGAATGTCTTTGCGCTTGATCTCGTCCTCGTTGTGCAAGGTCGCCCGCGAGACGGTGCTGCCACTGACAAGCACCGGTTCGAGCACGGCTACCGGTGTGAGAATTCCCGTTCGGCCGACTTGAATCTTGATGTCGAGCAACTTTGTTTCGACGCGCTCGGCCGCGTATTTATAAGCGATCGCCCAGCGCGGTGATTTCGCGGTGAAGCCAAGCCGCTCGCGTTGCTCGAGCGCATCGACCTTGATCACGGCGCCGTCGGTCTCGTACGGGAAATCATGTCTAATCTCGTCGAGATCGCGGATCGCCTTCAGGATTTTCTCGACCGAATCAGCTAACCACCAATCCTCGTGTGTCGGCAGTCCCAGTTTTTTGAACAAAGGAAAAACTTCGGAGTGAAGATCGGCGCCTACGCCTTCAGTTGCGCCGGTTCCGTAAAAAACCATTCCAAGCGGTCGCTGCGCGGCAATTTTGGGATCGAGATGCTTGAGCGAGCCGGCCGCTGCATTCCGCGGATTGGCAAACAACGGTAATCCGGCAGCTTCCCGCTCTTTGTTCAGTTTCTTGAAGCCGTCTCTGTCCAGATAGGCTTCGCCGCGGACTTCGAAAACCTTTGGCGCAGCCCCGCGCAATTGTTGCGGCACAGAGCGGATCGTTTTGATGTTTTGGGTGATGTCGTCTCCGACCAAACCGTCACCGCGGGTGGCTGCGTATTTGAGCCGGCCGTTTTCGTACATTACGGAAACAGCCACGCCGTCCACTTTCGGTTCGATCACGACCGGAATCTTTTCGTCCGGCAAAAGCCGCGTGATCCGTTTATAGAAATTCGCGACCTCATCTTCGGAATAAGTGTTGTCGAGACTAAGCATCGGAACTCGATGCTGAATTTGTGCGAACGCCTGGAGCGGTTTGCCACCCACGCGTTGAGTCGGTGAGTTTGGCGTTATCAGGTCCGGAAATTTCGTTTCCACATCGACCAGTTCTTTGTAAAGCCGGTCGTATTCGCGATCGCTGATCGTCGGCGCGGCTTCGTCGTAATAGCGACGATCGTGCTCGTTAATCTCGTTTCGGAGCTGGGCGATTCGCTTCGCCGCTTGAGCCTCGTCTTTGGCCATGAAGCATGATACAAACAGGGCGAAGATCGACAATGAACGGCGGCGAAAAAATCTTGGGCGTGGAAGGCGGCGGGACCAAGACGTCATGGGTTCTGGTCGAACGCGCTGAGAATGAGCTCCGCGTTTTGGACCAGGGAAAGTTGCCGCCGGCGAACTTTCGCCTCGCCACCGCGGGTCAGTTGCGCGCGATGTTTAATGAGCTGCCGAAAGAAATCGATCGTGCCGGAATTTTCCTGGCCGGGTGTGGCACCGAGGAAGATCGACAATCGCTCACGCGGCTTTGTGCTGAAGTTTGGCCACAGGCAAAAATTGTGGTCGGCAGCGATCGCGATTCCGGTTTGGCCGCGGCGCTTGGCCATGGCGACGGGATTGTTGTTAATGCCGGAAGCGGTTCGTCCATCACTGGTCGCCGAGACAAGCGAATCGAGAATGCGGGCGGCTGGGGACACATTTTGGGCGATGCCGGCGGCGGTTATTTTCTCAGCTTGCAAGCCCTGCGCCTGATCCTGCGCGAATACGACCTCCATCGCGGCGAAGTCCAGTTCACCACCAAGATCTTGCGCGCATTGTCGCTGAATAATCTGGACGAGCTCGTGCGATGGGCGCAGACCGCCGACAAAATGGAGGTAGCGATGTTGGCTCCGGTGGTCTTTGAAGCCGCCGCCGCCGGCGACTCACGCGTCATGGAAATTATTGAAGAAGGCGCGCGCGTTCTTTGCGAATACACTGAAGCGGTCGCGACGCGACTCCATCTGCTCGCTCCAAAGGTGGTTCTGCTCGGAGGACTTTTTCAGCGAGACTCGATCTATAATCACGCATTTCGACGGCGTTTGAAAAAAACGCTGCCCGATGCGCGGGTGGCGAATTCCGAGCGGGCACCAGAACTTGGCGCGGCCTGGTTGGCCGCGGAAATGCAGAGCTGGCCCGAAGTTCATTCCCAGCCTGCCGCAGACAAAATCGATGACCTCGCCGCGGCATTGACAGAACAACGGAATCCGCGTTCGAAAAATCTCGAGGAAATGAAGGCGCAGGATTTTGTGAAGCTGTTTGTCGATGAAGAGAAATTTGTCGGGGAAGCGTTGCGCGCGGTGATTGTCGATCTTGCACGCGCGATCGAGCTCGTTGCTGAGTCGCTGCGGAAAGGTGGCCGTTTATTTTACGTCGGCGCTGGTAGCAGTGGGCGCCTTGGCGTGCTCGATGCCAGTGAAATTCCACCGACTTTCGGGGCGTCGCCCGAACTCGTGCAAGGCATCATCGCCGGCGGCGCAACCGCGTTGCATCGCAGCGTGGAAGGCGCAGAAGACGAGGCGAGCAACGGCGCGCTGGCAATCGATCGACGCGGCGTGAAAGATGCCGACGTCGTCACCGGTATCACGGCAAGTGGTCGCACCCCATTCGTCCTCGGCGCGCTCGCCCGAGCGAAGTTGTTAGGCGCAAAGACGATTTTGCTGAGCTGCAATCCGGCCCGTGAGGAAAAAGTAGCTGTCGATCTTGCAATCGATCTGGCCGTCGGTCCGGAAATTTTAACCGGATCAACGCGATTGAAAGCTGGAACCGCCACAAAGGTCGCGCTCAATATTATCAGCACCGGTGCGATGGTCGCGCTCGGCAAGGTGCGCGGCAATTTAATGATCGATCTGAACAGCTCGAGCACGAAATTGCGCGACCGCGCGACGCGCATGGTCGCCGAGCTGACGCAGTGCGATTACAATTCGGCGCGGACGCAGTTGGAAGAGAGCGGTTGGGATTTACGCGCCGCCCTGAAAAAGGCGGACCATTAAAAGATCAACGTCCTTCGGGCAATTTTCGGTAAGCGCGACTGCGAGCGGTGAAACGAACCATTGGCAACAATCTCAAACGAAAGGTTTTCTATGCTTTGGACTATCTTTGTTATTCTGCTGATTCTTTGGCTTCTCGGTTTTATCGGCTTCCACGTTCTCGGCGCTTACATTCATTTGCTGCTCCTGATCGCGCTGGTCGTTCTCATTATCCAATTGATTGGCGGCCGGCGACCGTTGTAGCATTCGCGTTGTGAAACCTGCTGGAATTGTCGGAATCATTCTCATCATCGTTGGCATTATCGGCTTCGCCTATGGCGGCCTTGGTTGGAATGAGGAAAAGAAAGACGCGCAACTAGGGCCTATCGAGATCAAGCACACCGAAGGTCACGGGATCAGTTTTCCGCCGATCGTAAGCGGAATCTGTCTCGTGGGCGGGATCGTGCTGGTCGTGGTCGGCAGTCGAAAAACCTAACGATCGCTAACGCTCTTGAGCATCGCCGGCTTTGAGGACGGCGAAAGTCTTGCTGCCTTTGCGGTCGAGATAGAGGAGGACGCCGCGTTTGGGATCGGCTTTGTTTAAGGCGTCACGAAATGTTTTTACATCGTTCACCGGTTTGCCGTCGACTTCGGTGATCACATCTTCGCGTTCGATTCCTTGCTGCGCGGCCAGACTGTTCTCGCTCACGTCAGTAACGATCACGCCGCGCTGAACGCCGAGCTTGAAGCGTTGCGCCATTTCCTTGGTTAACTCCTGCACCTGCAGACCAAATTTTCCGACTTCTTCTTCTCGATTTTGCGGCGCTTGCGCTGGCTCATTTGAGGCGCGCGAAATCTCATTCGGCAATTCGCCGGTGGTCACCGGGACCTTGAGTGTCTGTCCTTTTCGCCAAACCGTCAGCTCGACCTTTTGGCCGATTTTCTTTTTCAAAATTTCGTGCTGCAGCTGCGAATCGGTCGCCACGGCGTTGGCATCGACATGGGTGATGACGTCGAACGGCCGCAGATCGCTTTTGTAAGCGGGTGCATCGGCTTCGATCGTGCGCACCACTACGCCTTTTTCGATCCCTTGGAAGAGATCGCGAATAGCAGGATCGTCGCCGAGGGTCTCGATGCGGATGCCGAGCCAAGGGCGCACGATCTTGCGTCCCGCGATCAGCTCATCGCCGATTTCTTTGGCCATATTGATCGGAATGGCGAACCCAAGACCGCGGTTGATTCCATTGATCAGTGTGTTCATGCCGATGACCTTGCCGTCGATGTCGCAAAGAGGGCCGCCGCTATTGCCGGGATTGATCGATGCGTCGGTTTGCAAGTAATCTGAAATAGAATAGCCGTTGGTCGCGAGCAATTTGCTGCGGCCTTTGCCACTGACCACGCCGTAAGTGAAAGTGTAATCGAGTTTGAACGGCGCGCCGATCGCGAACGCGAATTGTCCGACCCTCACCGCGTCGCTGTCGCCCAATTGCACGATCGGCAAATCTTTGGCCTCGATTTTAATAACGGCGATGTCCGTTTTCTCGTCCGTGCCGACCACCTTCCCTGAAAATTCGCGGCCATCTTTCAATTTTACGTCGATTTTATCGGCGGCCTCGACCACGTGGAAATTCGTAAAAATGTAGCCATCCGGCCGGACGATGAATCCGGATCCTTCGCTCTGGATCGGTTGAAGATTTCTCTGGTTCCGGCGCGGATTGCTTTCGTCCGGCGGGCCTTGGAAAAACAAATCCTCGAACGCGGAAGTTTCGGTATCGTTCTTTTTTGAAATTTCGATGATGACAACGCTCGGTGCGACCGTCTCGAAAACTTTGGCGAAAGCGTTGTTCAACTGATGAACGACATCTTTGCCTTGCTCGGCCGCGGCCGCTGGAACTGTCGGCGTCGGCGCGATCTCCGGCGTGGCCGCCAGGATCGGCATCGTGCTGAGCGCCGCGATGAAAAATGAAATTGAGGTCAAACGCATCGTTCGGAGTTGGACAGCATCGAACATGCAACGTTCAACACCGCCAGTCCACTGCCAGTAGCACCTGCGGCATGCGAATTGCGCCGGCACACGGCTTGACTAATGGTATACTATCTGTCGGTCTCTCTCCGGATATGCGTTCATTCAAGTTGAATCGGCTTTTGGTCGGCACGTTGGCCGCCATCCTTGTGCTTGCCGCTAGATGGCTTGTGTCTGAGCGCCACGCCCCCAAGCCCATCCCCGCGGATGAATTCGTTGGCGCGATGGAGACGCATCAGACTTCGCTGATCGATCGTTACTTTCGTCAGCACCAGAACCCGAACGCGCGAGCCGCGAATGATCGGTCTTTGCTTTTCGCTGCTATTTTGCGGGAGGATCCGGTTATCGCGCGGCGACTGCTCGATGCCGGAGCGAGCCCGGACTTGTCGGACAACGCGGGGGTAACGCCCTTGATGGTTGCGGCAATGCATGGCGACTTGGAATTGGTTCGGGCGATCGCTGGACATGTGACTGACATTGCGATCAGAGACCGTGCAGGTCATTCGGCGCTCTATTATGCTGTTACCGCGCAGAAAGTCGAAGTAGTCGATCTTCTTTTGAACCTGACACCGAATCTGGAATTGGCCTACGGCGACATTGGTGAGCTACTGACCCTCGCGCTCGGCAGCCCCAACACAAAAATTGCCCAGGAAATTCTTTCGCGACTGCCGCGTCTTGAACAATGGAGCGTCGGCGCGTTGCGCGCTTTGGACAATGTTCTGCGCGCGGGGGATCGCGAATCAGTGCGGTTGCTACTTTCGAAACACATTCCTCCGCCTACGCCGGAAGGGAAGCGCGTTCCACTGCTTGCCTACGCGATTGCCACTGATAACGCGCCCCTGGTTACGACCTTGCTAGACTGCGGCGCGGATGCGAACACGACGCTGCCGCCAAAATATGACCAGGAATTTCTGGACGCACTGCCATCGAAATCGTTTCGCAATTACATCGAGGACGATCGGAACGTCACCTGCCTGATGCTCGCCGCTGGACTCGGCCGCACCGATTATGTCCGCGCTCTGTTGCAAGCGGGCGCCGATCGCAATCGCGCCACCGGCCGCTACAAGATGATCGCGCTTTATTTCGCGGCCGAGCTCGGCCACTGGCAATCGGCGCAAATTCTTCTCGGCAGCGGCCCGCCGCCTGATCACCTGCGCATCGAGATTTCGCTCGCTTCTCAGCACATGGCGCTCATCAAGGACGGCGTGCCAATTTTGAATTCAACCTGTTCGACCGGTCGCGATGGCTATTCCACCAAGCGCGGCTATTTCGTCATCACTGACAAAGAACGCAATCACCGCTCGACCATTTATCACGTCGATATGCCCTATTTCATGCGGCTGAGCTGTCTCGATTTCGGAATGCACGAGGGCGTGGTGCCGAACTACCCGGCATCGCACGGCTGCATTCGCTTGCCCGGCGAGACGGCGCGAAAACTCTTTGCTGAAATTCCAATCGGCACTGTCGTCGCCGTTCAATAGCGGAATTTCTCGTCTAACTCGGGTGCGCGGCGCACTTGCCGGTGCGCGCGTTGACACGAATCAGAGCGGTCTTAGCGTTTTCGTCCTTACTCAAAATGCAATCTCTTCGGAATGGCGACGGAAAAGAGTTCGTGTCATATGCGCCGGGTTACTGGCCGCAAATCGCGCCCGAACTTTGGAATGATTGGAAATGGCAGCTCAAGAACCGGGTCACTTCTCTGGCCCAGCTCGAGTCCCGCGACTGCGGGATCGATCTTAGCGAAGAAGAACGCAGCGGGGTTCTGCTTTCGGGCAACAAACTCGCCCTGGCCGTAACCCCACATTTTTTCAATCTGATTCCCCGCGATAAGAATCCGGACGATCCGATCCGGCGTCAGGTCATTCCGCGCGTCGAAGAAACATGGTCGTCACCTTACGACATGGCCGATCCCTGCGGCGAAGATTCGCACATGCCGGTGCCGGGGCTCGTGCATCGCTATCCCGATCGCGTTTTGTTTTTGGTGACCGATCGTTGCGCGGCGTATTGCCGATATTGCACCCGCAGTCGCGTCGTCAGTGGCGTGGGCGAACAGGAACTGCACACCGATTTTGAAGAAGCTTTCCGTTATCTCGAACAACACACTGAAGTGCGCGACGTGCTTTTAAGCGGCGGCGACGCGCTCATTTTCAGCGATGATAAGATCGACAAATTGCTTTCCCGGCTGCGCGCGATCAAGCATATCGAATTCCTCCGGATTGGCACGCGCGTTCCGATTTTTCTGCCGCAACGGATCACGCCGGAACTGTGCGCGCTTCTCGCCAAACATCACCCGCTCTGGATCAGCGTGCACGTGAATCATCCGCGCGAACTCACGATTGAAGTGAAGGAAGCACTCGAACGCCTCGCCAATGCGGGCATTCCGCTCGGAAACCAAAGCGTTTTGCTTGCCGGCGTGAACGACGATCTCGAGACGATGAAAACCCTTGTCCACAAACTACTCATGTGCCGAGTGCGTCCGTATTACATTTACCAGTGCGATTTGATCAATGGCTCATCGCATCTGCGCACGTCGGTCGCGAAAGGAATCGAGATCATCGAAGGCCTGCGCGGTCACACCACCGGTTACGCCGTGCCGCAATACGTCATCGACGCGCCCGGCGGTGGCGGCAAAGTGCCGATCAATCCCGGTTACGTTCTCTATCACGACAACGAAAAAATCGTGATTCGCAATTACGAAGGAAAAATCTTCGAATATCCCGAGACCGGCGGCGACCAATCCGTCCAGTTCGCACCGCAGCGCGAGTACCACGACGAGTATTTGTATTCGTAGCGCGCGCGCGTCCCTATTTTATTACGAGTCGCATAAGCATAAGCGACGCGGCAAATGTGAGGTTACGTCCTACGCAGAAAAAGCTCGACATCCGTTAGGCAGGGCCTCACTAATGAAGCCGGTTACGTCACCCGACGTTTCAACGCATCTTCGGCCGGGCTGAAGAAGCCCGTGGGGCTCGATCTTCGCTGAGACACCGCTTTACGCGATTTCCAGATCCAACTGGAGCCCCGAGTCAGCCGAAGTGAAGCCGCTTTTCAAAGCGCCTCGTGAGGATGATTCCTGGTTCCGCGCGGAACTGGATTGCAGTTAACGCAGTCTAAACCTCTTTACAAGTAATGAAAATACCGTCCCTCCTCTCCGTGAGTTTCGCTCACCACCTCGGCACATATCGGAAACGATCTCCCGGCGCCTCCTGTTGCCGAGTTCTGCCCGTACCGCGGTCCAGCACAGCTGAACAACAACAAAGGAGATATTTTATGTCATCACTTAAGCGAGCATGTAGCTCATTCAGATTCACATCCCGTGGCACAGTTGTGTTTGCGCTGCCATGCACCCTTGCGGCTGTCATCTCTACTCTGTTGTTAGTCCTGCAGTATCCTTCAGCGGTTGCGCGCGTCTTTTCCCATTCCGGTGTACACAAAGCAGCGCCGACGGCACCCGTACGAGTAAACAAGCTCACATTCGCTGACCGCGTCACCTATCAGTGCGCGATCGAAGAGATTTACTGGCGTCATCGCATTTGGCCGAAGGAGAACCAACGCGCCAAACCTCCGCTTGCCAGTGTGATGTCGCAGACAGCAATCGAGAACAAGGTCAAAGAGTATCTGCGCAATTCACAGTTGCTGGAGCAGTACTGGCAGAAGCCGATCACGCCGGAGCAATTACAGGCGGAGATGGATCGGATGGCGCGCCACACGAAACAGCCCGATGTGTTGCGCGAAGTCTTTGCCGCGCTTGGTAACGACCCTGGCGTCATCGCCGAGTGCGTGGCCCGGCCCGCTTTGGCCGAGCGGCTGATTGAAACTTTGTATGCGCATGACTCGCGATTTCATGGCGAGCTAAAGCGGCGTGCCGAGGCGGAGCTGGAGGCCACTCACGCGATCGCCCAGATGAAAAAAACCAGCGCGAACTACACCGAAGTCGATTGGATCAAAACCGATGTCGGCGACGACCGGTCGGTAGAGGACAAACACGACAATGCCGCCGTAAGGATGAACGAGTCGGAATGGAAAGAAAGCGCAGCGAAATTAGCGGGAGCATTCAGGAGTGCTAGCACAGAGGAGGGGGGAGCTTTCGGAGGCCGAGCGCGCGTAGCCGAGGCCGACCCGTTCGGACGAGTTACCGAGTCGACCCACACGGCCGGTGCAGCTGGCAGCTATGAGGCCATACCTATTGGGCAGCTCAGCGGCTTACACGAAGACAACAGCAGTTACTATGCGACGACGGTGATCAGCAAAGGCAAAGGTAGGTTAAAAATCGCAACGATTGCGTGGATCAAGCTGCCGCTCGATGAATGGCGCGCCACCGCAGCCGTTTCTTTGCCCGTTGCTATGTCAGCAACGGTTCCGGCGAGCTACCAACTTCCTAGCATTGCGCAGAACTGTTCCGATGATACGTGGACTCCAACATTCTCAGGCGTGCCCGACGCACGCTACCTTCACACTGCGGTTTGGACCGGCACTGAAATGATCGTTTGGGGCGGCTACGGTAGCGGTTATTTGAACACCGGCGGGAGATACAATCCTACGACCGACACTT
>JALYKJ010000103.1 GCA_030774845.1 Verrucomicrobiota bacterium | reverse complement strand
TCAGTTCTTGAGCGGCAGCACCGAAGGTCCCATTTTGGAAGGAAGCCAAGATGCAATTGCAAAAAAATGAAATCATGACCGGTCTGCTGGTCGTCGGGACTGTGGCCGTGCTCGTCTTCGTCCTGGTTTTGCTCGGCGCACCCGGACTTTTTCGCCCGCTAGTTACTTACAAAATTTACGTCGACAACGCCGCCGGCATTAAACAAGGCGCGGTGGTAATGCTGGCCGGCCGCAAGATCGGTCAGGTCCAAAAGTTATTTTCGCCCGTGTCGCGCGAAGAAGAACGTCGCGCCGAAGAATCAGCCGCCGCTTTCGCTCCGCCGGAAACAAGCCCAACGCCGAGCCCGATGCCCGGCAAACCAAAATACGAAGCGCGCGTCGACGTGCAGGTGGACCGCAACGCGGTTGTTTATCGGGACGCGCGCACTCGCTTAATGCAGCTCGGCCTGCTCGGCGACATGGCGATCGACATTACTCAGGGCACCGAAGCTTCGGGACGCGCGCGTGATGGAGAAATGTTTGCCGGCGAACGCAATCCCGATCTCGGCGAAGCCGCCGCCAAAATGCTGGAGATAATCAAGCCCGTCGCCGCCGAAGCGACCAGCACCATGAAAGACCTTCAGCAGACCGCGCAAAACTTGAATCACATCACCGACGAGAACTCGGAACTCAACCAAGCGCTCAGTCAGGTAAAACTGTTCGGCGAGCATATTGCTGATATGACTGCGCCCGATAGCGCGCTTTCTCATTCGCTCAACAACATCGAAAAAATCAGCACCAGTTTGACCGAGAACAACAACATCGAGATCACGCTCCAAAATCTGCGGACTTCATCGGAAAAATTGAAAGTCACGATCAACGACCTCGGACCGACCGGTCAGAACATCAAGGAATTCAGCGATACGATAAAAAGTCAGCCCTGGCGCCTGATCTGGCCGAGCACAAAAAAATCCCCCGAGAAATCGCCGACTCCAGCCTCGAGCGAAGCCACAATCACCGTTCGCAAAAGCGCGAAACCCAAAGCGAGTGCAACCCCACGGGGCGGCGGTCGCTGAAATCGCTAGGCGGCTTTTTTCGCTAGCTGCGATTCCAAAAACTTGAGAACCGCGGCTTCGCTCGAGCGAAGATCGACATCTTCCTGTTCCAGAGCTTCTTCAGTCATTGCTTTCAACCCATCGATTGATCTTTGATCGAGATAATTTTCGAGCACCGCCGGATGAACATAGCATTTCCGGCAAATCGCCGGTGTATTGCCGAGAATTTTAGCGACGGCCCTGATCGCAGTATTGATATTCGACTTCGCCTGCTTCTGCGTCTCGAACTTCTCCTGAGCATTGAGTGCGATCGCGGTCAGGACTGTTCCAGCCCATGTCCGAAAATCTTTTGCGCTGAAATCCTCGCCAGTAATCACGCGCAGGTACTCGTTCACATCCTGCGAAGTGATATCGTGAATCTCGCCGCCATCGTCCACGTACTGAAACAAATCCTGGCCGGGCAAATCCTGAAGTTTGGAAATAATTTTCGCTGTGCGGCGATCGGTCACGTCGATCTCGTGCTCGCGCCCGCTCTTGCCTCGAAAACGGAAACGCAGCTTCGCGCCTTTGACCTCAACATGTCGATCTTTCATGGTCGTGAGGCCAAACGATTTGTTTTCGCGCGCGTACTCTTCGTTGCCGATGCGAATGAACGTGCGCTCGAGTAGCTGCACGACCGTGGCCAGCACCTTTTCTCGCGGCAGACCCGGCAATTTCAGATCTTGCGACACTCGCCTTCGGATTTTCGGCAGCGCTTTGCCGAAGCTGATTATGCGATCGTATTTGTTTTCGTCGCGAACTTCGCGCCAGCGTTCGTGGTAGACGTATTGCTTGCGACCGCGCGCATCTCGACCGGTCGCCTGAATGTGGCCGTTTGGCGAAGGAGAAACCCAAACGTCCGTCCACGCCGGCGGAATCGCGAGCCGCTTGATTCGGAGAAGGCGCTGCTCGTCGCGAATCGGCTTTCCGTCTGCGTCGAGCCAGTCGAAATCCTCACCTTTTGCTTTTCGCGTATAGCCCAGGCGATCATCGCTGACGTAGCGCAGACCGGCTTCCTCGGCTGCGTCCATTGCCTCGGCGACGATCTTCGCGCCGTTGCCATTTCCATTTTTCCCGCGTGCGTGCACGTCAATTAAATTCGCACGCCGCGCCGTTGCAGGCTGTGCATGGTCATCCTGAACGAAGTGAAGGATCTCTCATAAGGTGATGGATCACACCGATTAACCTGCGTAATACGCGCTTCGATTGTGAAATCCCTCGCTCCGCTCGGGATGACCACGCAGGTTGGCCAACGGCTACGAGCCGTAGCTCTTGGTGAATTTCTTCTTCGACTCGGATTCAGTCGACGGTGCAATCGGCGGTTGCTCTGGCGTCTTGGTCGAGGTTTCTGCCTTTGGCTCAGTCGAGGGTCGTTCCGGTTGGGCTGCCCCTTTTGGCGCCTGCTGCGCGACTTCGACATAGACTATCTGCAAATTCGAAAGCGTGTTGCGCAGAACGGCCGCTTCTTCACTAGTGAGGTTGCCGCGCGTTTTTTCCTGAATCATCGACAGTTGATCGATAAACATTTTCGCCAGCTCGAGGTTGACTTCGCCTTCGCCAGTTTTCGGATTCGGAATTTGGCCGAGAAAAAGCGCAGCGTTCTGCGCGTGCATCATCACAAATTCGATGAAGCGTTGGGAAAGCTCTCCGCTCTGGGTGCTGGTTTGGACTTCAGCCATATCTATTTCTGTTTCGCAGCTGCGGCGCCCTCTGGCGGTCGCACCGTTGCTAAAACATACGGTTGATCGCGAAAGTATTTCGCGGCCACTTGCTTGATTTCATCCAGTGTCACGGTTTCGACCTCGCGCTCAAGCGATTTGTAATGGTCGAAGCCGAGTCCATAAAGCTCATCGAGCGCGCACTGGTAGCCGAACGAATCATTGCTCTGCATCGCAATTTGATGCTGACCGATCAATTTCTTTTTCGCGCGCGTTAACTCTTCGTTCGTCAGACCTTCGCTCGCCAGTTTGCGAATCTCGTCGAGCAACGCCGTTTTAACCGGTTCGATTTTTTGCGGATCGGTCCCGAGATAAAACGCGAACAGACCCGGGACCAGTCCCTGCATCTGGCTGGCGCCGACGTAATACGCCAGTCCCATTTGCTCGCGAATACGAATGAAAAAGCGCGAACCGAGATCGCTGCTCGCTTCGTCGATCAACTCGAGTGCATGTCGATCTTTGTTGAACATATCGACCCCGCGGTAGCCAACCATGATTACGCCCTGCGCTTTCTCTTTATTGCTTTCGACAATCTCTGTTTTCGTAATCGGCGCTGGCGGCCGCGCATCGGTCAGCGCGAGCTGACCAGGCTTCATCCCTCGTAGCGCTTGGTCGAAGCGTTGTTTCACTTCGGCTGCATTCACGTTTCCAAAAACTGAAACCACGCCATTTTTCGCGACGAGATATTTGTCGCGGAATTCGAGCAGATCCTTTTCGGTAAGATGCTGAACTGATTCGGCCGAGCCGTTGGCGCGCAGAGCGTAAGGATGATCGGTGAAGAGGGCTTGCCGTAAAATGTTACGCGCGACCGTCGTCAACTGTTCCTCTTCCTGCCTTACGCCGGCGATCTGAACTTCTTTTTCGCGCGCGACCGCCTTTTCCGGAAAGTTCGCATTGAGCAGAACATCGGCGAGCAAATCGACGCCGGTTTTCAGGTCCGGCTTCATCACATGAACGCCGACACTCATGCTGTTGTTGCCGGCGTCGCTCGAGATCGATCCGCCGATGGCTTCGATCTGACTGGCGATTTGTTCGGCCGTGCGCGTCTTCGTGCCTTTGAGCAAAACGCGAGCGGTCAAACGCGTAATCCCATTCGTCTTCGGAGTTTCAGCGAGCAATCCGCTACGAAAAACGGCGCTTATCGAGACCAGCGGCAAACGCGGATCCTCGCGCACGAGCAAACGCAGACTGTTCGAAAGCTCGAATTTCTGAATTTCAGCGACGGTAGCTGGCTTCGAGGTTTCCTTTTTCGCGCCGAGCGAACCCTTCGGATTCAGAGAGGCAACGGTCAGGTTTTGATCGACAAGATATTTCGCGGCGACGCGGCGAATATCATCCAACGTTACCTTTTGGACCGCGGTCAAATAGTCGCGGCTGAAATTCAGGTTTCGGGTAAGCAACCAATTCGATCCGAGATCGGACGCTTGCCCGCGCATAGTGGTGAGCGCGTCGAGATGATGGCTCAGCGACATTTTTTTCGCTTTCATCAATTCATCCGCAGTCACGCCGGCTTGTTTCACTTCGGCAATGATCTGCAAAATCAACTGCTCCGCCGCGTCGCGTTTCTTTGGATCGACGGTCGCGTCCACGCCGAGCAATCCCGGGTCGCCTGGTGTGTAGGAAAAAGCCGAGACACCGAAAGCGAGACCGGATTCTTCGCGAACCCGCCGATACAACCGCGAGCTGCGTCCCTCGCCCAAAATCGTTGAAAGCAAATCGAGCGCGGGAACATCCGGATGCGTGATCTCGGGAATGTGCCAGGCCAACGAAAGCCGTGTCAGCTCGGTCGCGAATTCATTGTGCACTTCGCGCGGGCCGAGCTGCGGCGGTTCTTCCGGAACAAAAACCGGTTTGAGCGATTTCTCCGGATAACTTTTGAAAAAATCGGCCAACTGCTGGTGAATTTTTTCTGCATCGACATCTCCCACCACAATGAAGGTGAGGTTGTTCGGCACGTAACGCGATTTGTAATACTGCATCACCTGCTCCTGCGTGAGCTGGTTGTAAATCTCCATCTCACCGATCACCGGCAGCCGGTAGGGATGGCGCTGATACGCGGTCGCAAAGAGCAGCAAGCCAGCCTGACGATCGGGATCGTCAAAGCCCATCGCGAACTCGCGACGAATGACCTCTTGTTCTTTCGCGTATTCTTCCGGCGGCAGCGTTGAATTCATCATCGCGTCGGACAAAATCGCGAGCGCGGTCGACACGCCATCCTTCGGCACGTCGATCCAAAAGACGGTCCGATCGAACGAGGTGTAAGCATTAATGTAACCGCCCACGTCCTGGATTTTTTGCGCGATCGCATTCGCGGCCCGCGTTTTGGTTCCCTTAAAAAGCATGTGCTCGAGGATGTGCGACAAGCCGGCGCCGAGATGTCTGTTCTCGTCGATGCTGCCGGTGGCGCACCACGCCTGCACGCTGGCGACCGGCGCGCTGCGATCTTCCTGCACGATGATCGTCAGCCCGTTGGGCAGCACTCGCTTTTGCGCCGAGCTCGGCGGGAACGTGATGCCGGCGCTGATCTCGGGCGGGGCGGCCTTCAGATGGGCGGTGTTAAACATACAGGCGAGCACGAGCGCCACCCGCGGCGCGGCTCGATTCATGAGAG